>DYNS01000294.1 GCA_020720965.1 Anaerolinea sp.
TGCCTCGATGCCGGCGCCCGCGCAGAAGAGCTTGTTCACGCTGCCGGTGCGATCCGACACTCAATTGTCACCAGCCGGGTTGTACCGGAGTGGGTACCCGTTACTTGATGGCACTGATCGAGTTCTGGTGACTTGGAGTCCTTGCCGCCTGCAGGAAGGAACCGGTGCGGCGATGCGCATCGTGCCCTGTGGTGACCAACCGGAATTGCGCGGCTTGCCAGCTGCGGCACCCTGGGTGCAGTCTCGCCGGGGCCGTACAGAGTCGTTCCGTCCCGCCGAAGGACTCGCCACGCCGGAGGTTCGCGATTCCAGCTCCTGAGAGTCCGCTGCTCAGCATCGTCGTCCCGCTCTTCAACGAGATCGGCAATCTCGAGGCGCTCGTGCGCGAGATCGAAGAGATCCGCTCGACTCTGCCCGGGCAGAGTGAGCTGATCCTCGTGGATGACGGCAGCAGGGATGGCAGCTGGGACAGGATTCGCGAGCTGGCGAGCGACAGACCATGGGTCCGGGCCCTCCGGTTCCTCGGGAACCAGGGACAAACCGCGGCGATGGCGGCCGGATTCGATCACTCGCGCGGCGCCATCGTCGTGATGGACCCACGCAATGGGGAATTGCTTGTCATGGCAGTTACGCCGCGCATGGACTTAAATCAATTTTGGAACTACGGCAGCATCTACAACAATGCCAGTGAATTCAACCCCGCCATCTCCATGCCCTACGAACCTGGCTCGGTTACAAAAATTTTAACGATGGCAGCCGCGCTCGATAGCGGCACCGCATCTCCTGGAACCACCTATTTGGACACAGGCTCCATCTTGGTTGGCGGCGCGCTCATCCAAAATTGGGATGAAGCGCCCTGGGGCGTACAAGATATGACGGGCTGTTTGCAGCACTCGCTTAATGTCTGCATGGCAACCCTCTCCACGCAAATGGGCGCAGAAACTTTTTACGGCTACATGGATAATTTTGGCTTTGGTCATCTGACAGGCATAGACCTGGCAGGCGAAGCGGCAGGCAGGCTTAAAATTCCTGGCGACACCGATTGGTATCCGGTAGATTTGGGCACAAATTCCTTTGGGCAGGGCGTATCTGCCACGCCGATTCAAATTATGATGGCAGCCTCTCCCATTGCCAATCACGGGCGCACCGTAACCCCCCATGCGCTGTACGCTATGGTGCGAGACGGGCGGCAATACGACGTGCCAGCGCAGTTTGCCGGCTCGCCCATCTCTACCCAGACCGCTGAAACACTCTCTGGTATGCTTGCCGTCTCGCTTGAATCTGAAGGGTCAATGGCGCTGGTTCCTGGCTATCGAATTGCCGGCAAGACTGGCACTGCTCAAATTCCGGTCAATGGATTTTACGACAGCACAAAAACCAACGCTTCTTTTATTGGCTGGGGTCCGGTGGATGACCCGCAGTTTATGATCTACATCTGGTTGGAACGTCCCTCCGCATCCATTTGGGGTTCAGAAACCGCCGCCACCGTCTTTGCAGAAATTGCAGAAAAAACCGTCATCCTTTTGGATATTCCACCCGACAGCATTAGACAGCAACTGGTGGCAAAATAAATATGTTCACCCTGGCAGATGTTCTCGAAGCCATGACTCACCGTGTGGTTCACAGCGCAAAAAACGCCGCGATTAGCGAGGCGGCGATAGATTCGCGCCAGAGCATTCCCAACTCGCTTTTTGTGGCAATCCCTGGTGAGCATGTGGACGGACACGACTATATTGAAGATGCTTTTAAGCACGGGGCATCTTTTGCTTTAATTCAAAAAGAAATGCCCGCATCCTTCCGCACTTTCGATTTGCGCGCCCCGCTTTTGGCAGAACCCACCCTAGACCTCTCACCGCCTCTCTGCTTACGGGTAGACAATACCATCTCTGCCTTGCAGCAGATTGCCCGCTTTTGGCGCCGCAAATTAAACTTGCGCGTGATCGGAATCACCGGCAGCGTTGGCAAATCTACCACCAAAGAAATGACCGCCGAAGTGCTTGGCACACGCTATCAAACCTTGCGCAGCCCCGGTAATTTAAATAACGAAATTGGTCTGCCGCTTAGTTTATTAAAACTGGATGCCAGTCACGAGTGCGCCGTTTTGGAAATGGGATTTTACGTCCCCGGTGAAATTCAACTCTTGTGTGATCTTGCCCTGCCGCAGGTCGGCGTAGTAACCAATGTTGGCACAGTCCATGCGGAACGCGCCGGGTCACAAGAAGCCATTGCGCGGGGTAAAAGTGAACTGGTGCAGGCGCTGCCCGCCGACGGGGTTGCCATTTTGAATTTTGACGACCCCTGGGTGCGTAAAATGGAAGAGAAAACCAAAGCGCGGGTCTTCTTTTATGGGCTTTCCCCCGAAGCCGACTTGTGGGCAGACCAGATCGAAGGTTTGGGCTTGAGCGGCATTCGCTTTCGCCTGCACTACAAAGGCGAGGTCATTCATTCGCATGTCCCCATGATCGGGCGACACTCGGTGCATACCGCCTTGCGCGCCGCCGCCGTTGGGCTAAACGAAGGCTTGACTTGGCAGGAAATTTTTGAAGGTCTCTCGCATGGGCAAACCCAACTACACCTTGTTGCTGTTCGCACCCGCGCGGGCGCCCTAATTTTGGATGACACCTACAACGCCTCGCCAGAATCTATGCTTGCCGCGTTAAACCTGCTGGACGAAATGGACGGGCGCAAAATTGCCGTACTCGGTGACATGCTGGAACTGGGACAATACGAAATTCAGGGTCACGAAATGGTGGGCTTACGCGCCGCACAAGTTGCAAAACTGCTGATTACCCTCGGTCCGCGCGCGCGCATGATCGCCGCCGCCGCCCGCCGTGCAGGGCTGCGCGACTCGCAAATTTTGGAATTTGAACAACCAGAGCCAATTATGGACTGGCTTAATACAAACCTAAAATCAAATGACGCCGTGTTGATTAAAGGCTCGCGTGGGCTGCGCATGGATCGCATCACCGCCGCGTTGGAGATTTAATTGTGAGACAGGTAGCCCTTTCACTCAGCCTTGCCGGTCTTACTTTTTTAATGACTGCCATTTGGGGCGGTCCGTTGCTGCGTATTTTGCGCCACTATAAAATTGGCAAGATTATCCGCGTGGAAGAGCCGGGTCATCATGGGGTGAAGATGGGAACGCCCACCATGGGCGGCGTGATGTTTATTCTGCCGGTCTTATTATTTAATGGGCTGCTTAACGCAGTGGCGTTGATTGGCTTAACCACCAGCGGCGTGGGGCGCTCTGTCCTGGTTCCCATGGCGGTCATGCTGGGCTTTGCCATTTTAGGCGCCGCAGATGACTGGGAAGGCATTCGCGGAAAACGCAAAGGGGACGGAATGCGCGCCCGCACCAAATTTGTCTTTCAGGTCGTCCTCGCCCTGGTGACTGCTTATATTTTAAAATACCGCATGGACGTGCCAGACCTGTACTTCCCTGGTCTGTTTTTTGAAATTGAACTTGGCTGGCTCTATGTGCCAATTGCGGCATTTATCATCGTTGCCGAATCCAACGCCATCAACTTCACCGACGGCTTGGACGGGCTGGCAGGCTTAATCGCCGCCACCGCCATTGCCTCTTTTGGCGGCATTGCACTGGTGCAAGAGCAAATTTATCTGGCGCGTTTTTGTTTTATTTTAGTCGGCGCGTTGTTTGGCTTTTTATGGTTTAACGTTCACCCCGCCGAATTATTTATGGGTGATACCGGTTCGCTGGCGCTCGGCGCGGTGCTGGCAGTCGTTGCCCTGCTGACGGGGCAATGGCCCATGCTTCTTGTTATTGGCATCATCCCGCTGAGTGAAATGTTGAGCGTGGTGATTCAAATTGGTTATTTCAAAATGACAAAAGGCAAGCGCTTTTTCAAAATGGCGCCGATCCATTTGCATTTTGAATTGCTCGGCTGGAGTGAAACGCAAGTCGTCCAACGCTT
>DYNS01000295.1 GCA_020720965.1 Anaerolinea sp.
GGTTTAGCGGGCGGGTGACTTGCAAAATCCCCAAGGTCAGCCCATCTACCCCCAAGCGCCGGAGAAAACCCACCCAAACCTGCCAATAGGCTCGTGAACTTGTCATAAGTGTTAAAAGTATAGCATAAATCGTAGAACAAACGTCACAATATGGTAGCAAAGCCAGCCGGCGCAGGGGTACTTTTGGGCGGCACAGGCTCGTGCGGCGGTGTGGAGAGTGTATAATCACCCTAAACTGTTCCCTGGAGGCAAAATGACAAACCGTAAAATTCGCGTATTGGTTGCCAAACCCGGCTTGGATGGACATGACCGAGGCGCAAAAGTTGTCGCCCGTGCCCTGCGCGATGCCGGGATGGAGGTCATCTACACCGGCTTGCGCCAAACCCCGGAGATGATTGCCGAAGCCGCGCTGCAAGAAGATGTGGACGTTATCGGTCTATCCATTCTCTCTGGCGCACACATGGCGCTTGTGCCGCGTGTGATGGAACTTTTAAAGGCAAACGGACAAGAGACCGTGAAGGTTTTTTTGGGCGGAATCATCCCTGATGAAGACATCCCGACCCTCAGGCAGGTCGGCGTTACGGGCGTGTACGGACCAGGAGCCTCTACCGACCAGATTGTCACCGACATTCAAGCCTCTTTCGCCGCCTAAACCATGCCAGACCTGATAACCCCAACCCTGGCAGGCGATAAACTCTCACTCTCGCGCCTGCTCTCGCACATTGAAAACGATTCGGAAGAAGGAATCCGCGCCCTAGATTCGCTCTTTCCGCATACTGGCAAGGCTCATCTCATTGGCGTAACAGGAGCGCCCGGCACGGGAAAATCCTCGCTAGTGAACCGGCTGGCGCTTCAGTTTCGCTCTCAGGGCAGGCGGGTTGCCATTTTGGCGGTGGACCCTTCCAGCCCGTTTACTGGCGGGGCAGTGTTAGGCGACAGGGTGCGGATGCGAGACCTGAGCGGCGACCCCGGCATCTTCATCCGCTCCATGGCTTCACGCGGTTCTTTGGGCGGGTTGGCGGCTGCCAGCGCCGCCATGACCCAGGCATTCGATGCCGCCGGTTACGAGGTCATCCTCATCGAAACGGTGGGCGCTGGTCAGAGCGAGGTGGATGTTGCCCGGTTGGCGCATACAACCCTCGTGGTGGAAGCCCCAGGGCTGGGAGACGACATCCAAGCCATCAAAGCCGGGATTTTGGAAATTGCTGACATTCTCGTCATCAATAAAGCCGACCGCCCCGGCGCGGACTCTACCGAACGCGCCCTGAAGACCATGCTGGAACTGGCGCACCCGGTGGAGAAGGTTTTTCAACATCACGGAAAAACCTTCCGCACACCGGCGGCAACCGCCAACCCCGCGCCGCTGTGGGTTCCGCCCATTCGGCGCAGCGTTGCCACAACCGGCGAGGGCTTGCCGGAGTTGCTGGAAGCCATAGAACAACATGCCGCGCATCTGCGTCTAACCGGCGAGTGGCAAAAAAGAGACAAAGCCCGCCTGGAAACCGAACTGGAACTGATTGTAAGAGAAGCCCTTTTTGCCCAATTTTTTGCCGGGCTTGCCCCCGGTGTGATAGAAGAACACCTGCAACAAATACAACGCCGCAATCTCTCGCCGCGAGAAGCCGCCCGCCAACTTTTACGGGAAGCCTGAAAACGGCAAAACCAGCACCCCCAAACGAGGAAGAATGGCAAAACCAACTCATCATCACGATATGAAAGTGTACGGCGGAATCAAACTCTACGCCGGAACAGGCTCGCCGGAACTTGCCCAAAAAGTGGCAGACTATATTAAAGAGCCGCTCTGCGGGCGAGACATCATCCAATTCCCCAACGAAAACCTGTTTGTAAAACTGCACAGCAGCGCACGCGGGCAGGATGTTTACGTCCTGCAAACCACCTCCGCGCCGGTTCACCGCAACCTGATGGAGCTGCTCATCCTGTTGCAAACCCTCAAACTCGATTCCGCCGCCCGCATCACCGCCGTCATCCCCTACCTGGCATACGGACGTTCCGACAAAAAAGACCAACCCCGCGTCCCCATCACCGCTCGCCTTGTAGCGGACATGATAGAGGTCGCCGGAGCAGACCGTTATGTACTGCTGGACCCGCACGCCGGGCAAGTGCAGGGGTTCTTCTCCGTCCCTGGCGATGTCCTCACCGGTTACTACCTCATTTCCGAACATCTCAAAAAACTCAGCGCAGAAATGATAGACCCGGTCGTCGTAACCGTAGATTTAGGCTTTGCCAAAAAAGGGCGCAATGTCGCCGCCTATATAGGAGCGCCCATCGCCTTCATTGAAAAGCGCCGCGTACAGAACGATGCCAAAGCCCAGGCGCTCACCGTCATTGGCGAGGTCAGCAACCGCGATGTCATTCTGGTAGATGACGAAATAGACACCGGCGGCTCCATTGCTCAGGCGGTAAACCTCGTCAAAGAAAACGGCGCACGCAACGTCTATGTCGTATGCGTACACCCCATCTTCTCCTCCAACGCCATAGACCGCCTCGCCACCCTGCCCGTCAAACAATTCATCACCACCGACACCGTCCCCATCCCGCTCGAAAAACAAAGCCTGCTCAAAGACCGCCTCAGCATCCTATCCGTCTCACCCCTACTCGGCGAGGTCATCCTGCGGGCGCACGAGGGGCGCAGCGTGGGCGAAATGTTCAACGAATAACCATGCCAGAACTGCCAGAAGTAGAAACCATTACCCGCAACCTTGCGCCGCAACTGCTCGGCAGAGAAGTTCTCTCCGTCAGTTTGTTGTGGCACAAAACCCTCGCCGCCCCCGCTACAGAAGCGGAACTGCGCCAAATGCTGCAAGGACAGCGCATCACCTCCCTTAGCCGCCGCGCCAAATACCTGCACCTGGAACTTGGGCTATACCACCTCTTTATTCACCTGCGAATGAGCGGAGATTTGTCTCTGCGCCCCACCGAAAAGCCCCCCGCCCCGCACGACCGCGCCCTCTTTCACCTTTCTGGGGAAGAAACCCTGGCATTTAACGACCCCCGAAAATTTGGCAGAATCTGGCTCACCCTACACCCCCAAGACATCACCTCCCGGCTGGGACCGGAACCCCTCAGCCCGGCATTCACCGCCCGGCAACTGCACCAAAGCCTGAGCCAAAAACAACGCCAAATGAAACCCCTGCTGTTAGACCAATCCTTCCTCGCCGGTTTGGGCAACATCTACACCGATGAATCGCTTCACCTGGCGGGCATACACCCGGCGCGCCTCTCCAACACCATCAGCCCAGAGCAAGCCCAAAGGCTGCACGCCGCCATTCAGACAGTTCTACAAACCGGAATTGCCCAAAACGGCGCAAGTATAGACTGGGTGTACCGGGGCGGGAATTTTCAGAATCACTTCCGCGCCTATCAGCGCACCGGCGAACCCTGCCCGGTCTGCGGAACCGCCATTCAGCGCACCGTCATCGGTCAGCGCAGCACCCATTTTTGTCCCAACTGCCAACCCCTGCCATGACTATCTCACCCATCTTCCTGTTTTTATTGCTTGGCATTAGCGTAGCCGTCTCTCTTGTGGCTGGTTATGTGGTTGCCCAAATGGAAAGCCGCAAACACCCCTCCGCGCCGCCCGCCGCCGCGCCTGCCGCCCCCAAGCCAATGCCCCAAAAACCTGCCATCCTGCGGGTGGATATGGATGCCTCGTTTCAGTGGCAGGTGGAACTGGATGGAACCCCCCTGCACCCGGCGCAAATGACCCCGGAACAACGCGCCCGCCTGGTGGGAATTGTGGTTCAAATGCGCCCCTGGCTGGATGCCAAAGCCCCGCCGCCCGCCAACCTGCCCGCCACCCCGCCCCCCGCGCCGGTTCTCTCTATCCCCAAAACGCCCGCCGCCGAATTGCCAAAGGCAACCGGCAAAATAGACTTTATGCGAGGGATGAGAACCCTCATCAATAACGAG
>DYNS01000612.1 GCA_020720965.1 Anaerolinea sp.
GCTTACGCGCCATGACCCCGGTGGTAGATGTGCGTCAGGTCTGTTTATGAGGCTCGCCATGAACCTTCTTCAAGAATCCCCTCAGGAAGAATGTGGCGTGATGGGCATCTTTGCCCCTCACGAAGACGTAGCCCGGATGACTTTCTTCGGTCTCTTTGCCCTGCAACATCGCGGGCAGGAAGCTGCCGGCATCGCCGTAGCGGACGGGACGGGCATGTCCTTGTATAAAAACGTGGGCTTGGTTTCGCAAGTCTTCAAACCCGAAACCCTTTCCGACCTGCGCGGGCATTACGCCATTGGGCATACCCGATACTCCACAACCGGCTCCCCCTCGCAGCGCAACGCCCAGCCCTTTATGATAGAAACTATGAACGGACCCCTCGCCCTGGCGCACAACGGCAACCTGGTCAACTCCGCCGCGCTGAGGGAGGAGATGATGCGCCTGGGTGTGGGTTTCGCCTCCTCCTCCGACAGCGAAGTGATGACGATGATGCTGGCACGAGACGCGGGAGCGACCTGGGAAGCCCGCATCAAAGAAGCCATGAAGAAATGGGTGGGTGCTTACTCCCTCACCATTCTCACCCGCGACTGCGTGTATGCAGTGCGCGACCCCTGGGGCTTCCGCCCCCTCAGCGTGGGGATGCTCCCCGGCGGCGGCTATGCGGCGGCATCTGAGGTGGGCGCATTGCGGACTTTGGGCTGCGAGGCGATTCGAGACCTGCGCCCCGGCGAGATAGTGACTCTCTCCGACCAGGCGTTAACCGTCACCCAGGCATTGCCCCCGGTGACCCCGGCTGCCAAATGTATCTTTGAACTGATATATTTTGCCCGTCCCGACCATGTCTGGGAGGGAGTCAACGTCCACGCGGTGCGGCAGCGCCTAGGGGAGGAACTGGCACGGGAGTTTATGCAGGCGCGGGGCGGTGTCTGCGGCGCGGATGTCGTCATCCCCGTGCCAGATTCTTCCACCCCGGCGGCGATTGGCTTCTCGCGTGCCAGCGGCATCCCCTACAACGACGGCTTTGTGAAAAACCGCTATGTGGGGCGCACCTTCATCGAGCCAACCGACTCGCTCCGCAAGCGCGGCGTGGCGCTTAAGTTCAACGTGGTGGAAGAAAACGTGCGCGGTAAGCGC
>DYNS01000296.1 GCA_020720965.1 Anaerolinea sp.
TGCTCCATGGCGATGGCGATTTGCCCGCACAAGCCTTCCAACAGCAGGCGGTCGTCCCCGGTGAGGGCGTTTGCCTGGTCGCTTTGCACGTCCAGCACGCCCAGGATGCGCTCGCCGAGTTTGATGGGAACGGCGACTTCACCCCGGGTTTTGGGGAGCAGGGGGTTGGGCTGCCAGTCCGGGTCGGCTGCCAGGTTGGGGCGGAGAACTGTATCTCCGGTGGCGGCTGCCAAGCCGATAAGACCTGCGCCTAACTTCATGCGGTGTTTGCCTGCCAGCATTTTCTCGCCGGTTTCGCCGTAACCGTTGATGAGGACGACTGCGTCTTGGGCTGAGTCGTAGCGCAGCAGTTGGGTGTGGTAGTAGCCGAGGCGTTCTTTGGTGAGGGTTACAACCCGCTCGAAGAGGTCGGAAAGTTCCGGGGCGGCAGCGATTTCTTGCGAAATTTGGGTACTAATTTCCACCTGGTAGCCGCGCCGTTGCAGTGTCTCTTGCAGTTGGCGGCGCAGGGCGTTTTCTTGCGAAATATCGCGGGAGATGTTCACCAGGTATTGAGGTTCGTTGGTGAGGGGGTGTCGCAGCATGTAGGTACTGGCGAAGACATCCACTTCTTGCCCGGTTTTTTGGTTGCGGTAAGTCAACTGCCCCGACCATGCGCCGCGTTCCAAGAGGGCGGGCAGGGTTTGCTCTTGCACGGTGGCGAGGCTTGCGGGGGAAATGATGTTGAAGATGACGGCGGAGGCGACTTCGGATTCTTCCATGCCGACCATGCGCTGACCGGTAGCATTGAGGAAGAGCATGTTGCCCTGCATATCCGACATGTTAATAAAGTCGGTACTGTTTCTCACCATCAGTTGGAAGCGTTGGGCTTCTTGTTCGGCTTGCTTGCGGGTGGTAATGTCGCGGTTGCTGCCGCGCCGCCCCAGCCAGAGTCCGTTGTTGTCGTAAAGGGGTTGGCAGAGGTGGCTAATCCAGCGTTCTTTACCGTCCTTGGTGCGAATGCGGACTTCCACTTCTCCGGCGCTTTCGCTGTGTTCGGCGTGATAGTCGTGGACGTGACCGGCAAAGGCGTTTTTGTCTTCGGGGATGATAATCTCTTCAAACAGGTGCGGATTTTCCACAAATTCTTCGGCGGTGTAGCCGGTTATGCGCCCGGCGGAGGGGGAAACGTAAACGAACTTGTCATCTGTGCCCAGCCAGTATTCCCAGTCGTAGGTAAAGTCTGCCACGAGGCGGAATTTTTCTTGCTGTTGGCGGGTCTGCTCTTCGGCCTCTTTGCGGGAGGTAATGTCCTGTGTTACGCCGTAGAGTTTGCGGGTTTTGCCCTGTTCGTCTTTTTGAATGCGGAACCAGATGTAAGACCACATTACCGAGCCATCGCCGCGCATGTTGCGCGATTCGTTCTGCATCTGAAGGTTCGGGTCGTCGGTTTCCATGGCGGCTTGGACGGAGGTACCGACAATGGCAGCATCTTCCGGGTGAACGTATTTTTGAGCAAATTCCTGAGCGCCTATTTTGTAACCGCCCACCTGGTTTACGTCTATGCGGAGTAGGTCGTAGTATTCCTGGTTGAAGGTAAAGGCTTGCTCCTCGGTGTCAAATTCCCAGGTCGCCATCCGCGCTACGCGCATGGCGTTGGTGAGGGTGGCTTCGCTTTGCCGGATAGCATCTTCAGATTGTTTTCGCTCTGTAATATCCCGAATGAATCCAGAAAAACCGGTGGGGTTGCCCTGGGAGTCTTTCTCCAAATACACCGAAAGTTCCACAGGGAAAACCGTACCGTCTTTGCGTATGTATTCCTTTTGATACAGGTCGGAATATCCGCGCACCAAAACTTGTTCCTGCAAAATTTTCGTTTCCATCTCCGTCCAGCGTGGCGGAGTGAGTTCCTGAAAAGCCATTTTTTGCAATTCTGCCAGTTCATAGCCGGTGAGACGCTCAAATGCCGTATTGCAGGAGATGATTTTCCCATCCAGGCTAACGTTGGCAATTCCCTCGCTGACGGATGTGTACAGGTTTTGGTATTGCAAGGCTATTTGGCGTAATTTTTCTTCTGCCAGGCGGGCTTCGGTTACGTCCTGCACCAGGGAAGTAACGCCCAAAACCTCGCCGGCGGCGTTGGTGAGCGGCACGTTGTACCACTCGCAGGTGATGGTGCGCCCGTCCTTGGTCACGTTATCGTTGGTGGAGCGGGTTCCACCGGTTTGCCGAAGCAGGTTTGCCCAAATATCATCCACAATGGGGTGTACGGCGGGCGGAATGATGAGGCGGGCATGTTTGCCCTGCGCTTCCTGCGCCGGGTAGCCAAAAATCTGCTCGGCGGAGGGATTCCACGAAACCACATTGAAGCCCAAATCCCACTCGATGACTGCCAGCGGAGAGTTTTTGATGAGCAGCGCCATACGCTGCTGAGCTTCCCTGGCTTTTTGCTCTGTTTTTTTGCGCTCGCCAATGTCGGTGATGACCACGCTGAAGGCTTGCAGTTCCGCCTGGGCGTTGAGGATGGGGGAAGCGCTAATCATCACCGGGATTCGCCGCCCGTCTTTGGTAAGGCGCTCGGTCTCCATGCCCGTAATGCTTTTGCCCTGCTTCAGTACCTGCAAAACCTGCTGCGCCTGCTCTGCCAACTCTGGCGGGGCAAGGATTGTGATGGGTTTCCCATGCACTTCCTCGCTGGAGTAGCCAAAAAGCCGCTGTGCGGCGGGGTTCCAGTGCAAGATGTTGCCCTGCCCGGAGGCGCTTATCATCGCATCGGTGGCGTTTTCCACAATCGCCGCCAGTTGTCTCTGGTTTTCCTGGGCGGCTTTGCGGTCGGTGTCATCCAGCAGGTAGCCGTCATAATGGGTTATCTCTCCGGCGGCGTTGCGATTGACAATGGTGATGTCGTAAATCCAAAACACGCTGCCATCGGCGCGTACCATGCGATATTCCTGCTCAAAGGAGACGCGCCCCTCGTCGCTATAGGTCTGCACTTCGGCGGCAACCTGCATCAGGTCGTCGGGGTGAACAACATTGGCGTAGGGAATTTTGCCGGTTGTAAAATCCTCGGCGCTGTGACCGAGAAAGGTCTGCACATTCTCCGAGGCATATTCCACGGGCCAGCCGGGGGCGTTTTGCCAACGGAAGATGACGAGGGGTCCGGCGGCGATGAGCTGCCGCTCCCGCTCCTGAATTTTTATTTTGCCCTCGGCGCTTTGGCTGGGCTGAAAGGTGACGAGGGTTGCCGAGGCATCTTCCAGCCTGAGCAGGTGGAGGGTGTGGGCTGACAGAGACAGGGTCGCTGTGCCGGTTTGGCGGCACAACGCCCAAGCCTGATTCCATGCCCGGGTAGCGGAGGCGGCTTGGGTATCTTCCTTCCACAAAACCTGGGCAAGGCGGCGCCCAACCAATTGCTCTTCCTGGGATGCAAGCAGGGTAAGCGCCGCCGGGTTGCAGGCTGTAATGTTTTCTTCTTCCAGCAGCAGGGCGGCTTGGGGGGTGTGTTCAAAAAGGGCGCGAAAGAGGGGGGAGGTGGGGTTCATGCTTTATTCTCCGGTGGGGGCGTTTTCTTGCGCGGGGGTTTGCTGGGCAAGGAAGATGGCGGTATTGCGCCCCAAAAGGCTGCCAATTTCGCGCGCGGCGGTGCGCAGGATGGTTTCTGCGCTAATGGCTCCGCGCACGGCACTGGTAATTTGGCGCAGGGCTTGCTCGCGGCGGGCGCGGCTGCGGGTTTGTTCGGAAAGGCGCAGGTTTTCCAGGTGGTCTGCCAGGCGTTGGGTAATGGTTTCTATCAGTTCTTTGGTTTCGGGGGAGGGTTGGTACATTCCCAGGATGGAGATGGAGCCGAGAGATTCTTCGTGCAGCCGAATGGGGGTGGTGAAGGTGTTGGGCGGCAGCTCTGGCAGGGCTTCGGTGGCGGTTACTTTTTGGGTATCGTAAATGTAGTGCA
>DYNS01000022.1 GCA_020720965.1 Anaerolinea sp.
GTCGGCAGCGAGGATGTTGAAGAGGCGGGGGAGCAGGCGGGGGTCTTCGGTTTCGCGCAGAATGCCGAGGGCGTAGCCTCGCACGGTTTCATCTTCATCTTGCAGGGCGAGGGCGGCGACTGAGTCGAAGGAGGCGATGTCGTCTTCTGCAAAGGTTTGGCTCAGTTTTGCCAGCAGGGTTTGGCGGCGAGGCAGGGGAAGGTTTCCCCACGCGGTTTGGAGGGCTTGCAGGTCTTCGCCTTCCAGGTCGGAGAAGTGGGCAAGGTGGGCGGCAGGGATGGGTTTGTTGGTTTCTGCCAGGTGTTGCAGAATTTGAGAGAAGGGGATGTTTTTCATGGCAGTTGAATGTTGGCGGGGTTGATAAAGTCCATGACGTTGATGAACAGCATGAGGGCGATGAGACCGAGCATGGCTACGCCGTTGATGGCGTTTTCCATGGGGGCGGGCAGGCGGCGGCGAAAGAGAATTTCGGATAGGGCGAAGAGGATGCGCCCGCCATCCAATGCCGGGATGGGCAGGAGGTTGAAAACGCCCAGGGAAACGCTGAGCGAGATGACGAGCGAGAGGACGTAATAGGTCGGCTGAGAGGCAGGGACGGGGGTTTCCGCGCCAGGGACGGCAGCGGCAGAAGCGGGGGCGCGGCTTTCCACATCCCGCTGTAGGGCTTGCCCAAAGAAGTCGTAAATGCCTTTAAGACCGACCAGGCGGGCATCTTCTCCGCTTACTTCGCCTTTGAGGATGGCGACTGGCAGGTATAAGACCCCTGCCGATTGGAGACCAGTGTACACAAAGCCGCCGCCGATGATTTCTACCGGGGTGGCGGGGCGAGCCTCGTAGCCAAGGCTAACACCCAGAGCGCCTTGTTCCGGGCTGCGGCTGGAAAGCGGGGTGGCGGTGATTTGGATGGTTTCGCCATTGCGCTGGAGGGTGAGGGTGAGGGGTTTATCTACGCTGGCGGCGATGAGGCTTTTGGCTTCTTCCAGAGTGGAAACGCTCTGCCCACTGATGGAAAGGATGACATCCTTCGGTAAAATGCCGGCTTGGGCGGCGGGAGAATCGGGCACGACATCCTGCATCAGCACCTGACCCGGCACGGGTATGCCGGTGAGGGCGATGAGGAGGGCGGTAACGACAACGGCGGTGAGCAGGTTCATCAGCGGACCGGCGAGGAGGACGACAATCCGCTTGAGGGGGGAGGCGGCGGCGAGACCATCCGGCACGTCCGGGTCGCCTTCGCCTTTGGGGCGCACAAAACCGCCCAGGGGCAGCCAGTTGAGGGTAAATTCCGTCCCCTGCCAGTGAAACAGGGTGAGGGCTTTGGGGGGTAAGCCGAAGCCGAATTCTTCCACTTCAATTTTGAAGAGGCGGGCGGCGAGAAAATGCCCCAACTCGTGCAGGAATATCATGCCGCCAAAAACGAGGAAAACGAGCAAGAAAGTTGTCATATTCTGTCCTTCTGCGGGGGAGAAAACCCGCAAAGCGGAGCGATTATATCGTTATTTTGTTAGGGCAAAATGAGAGCGCCGCCGCCCACCGGGGAAACCAGAACCGCCTGCACGCCGGGGATTTGACTTAACATTTGTTGTGCCTGGGCGGCATGGCTTTGGGGGCAAATGACGTGGACGTTTGCGCCCGCGTCTATGGTGTAGGCAAGCGGCTGTCCCTCCCGGCGGCTGCGGCGCACCGCCGCCATGACGCTGAGGGTGGCGGGTTGCCAGTAAAACAAGGCGGGGCGGCTGGTCATCATTACGGCGTGCATCAGGTCGGAGTCTTGTTCGATGATTTCTGCCAGGGCGGTAAAATCGCGTTCCAAAATGGCGCGGCGACAAATTTCCAGCCGCCGGGGGGCATCCGCTACGCGGGCAGCTTGCAGGGGGCTGCTGGGAGCGAGGTCGTGTCCCTCGCTAGAGCCGGTGTCTTTTTCGGCGGCGGCAACCACCGCCACACAATCGGCGAGCGCCCAATGTTCGGGCGGGGCAATCGAAACCGCCACCGAATCTTCGTCTCCGCTGCCCATTTGCCATTCCACAAAGCCGGAGGGGATGCTGCGGGAGGCGGAACCAGACCCCAAACGGGCGAGGCGCGAGAGGGCGGCTTGTTCCAGGTTTAGCCCCGCCGCCTGGCTCGCCGCCAAAGCGAGAGCGGCAAACCCGGAAGCGGAGGAGGCAATCCCCGCCCCGGTGGGGAAGTTGTTTTCTGAGACCACTTCGGCGGCGAGGGAAATCCCTGCCCTTTGGCGAACCAGCCCCAAAATGGCAGAAACCCGCTGTAATCCTTTGCCGCTCACCGGCAAACCGTTAATGTGGAGCGAATCCTGTTCCACGCCGCCAAAGGTGACGGTGGTGCGGGTGTGCAGGTTTGCCAGGTTCATGGAGATGGAGCCGTTGACGGGCAGGCGCAAGGCGGAATGGCGGTTGCCCCAATATTTGATGAAGGCAATATTGGGCGAGGCTTGGGCGGTGGCGGACATGGTTTTCATAGTCGTTTTCTGTAGAATTTAGGTGGAAATAACACAGTTTTGACCCCGAGTTATTGGTGTTTACTTGTGATACTATCGCAGGCTTCAAATATTGGGGCAACAATTGAAGTTTACCACGTCCGTAAACGCAATATAAAATGGTTGGCCTCTTCGTATTTATTATAATTTGGATTATAATAAATACGATTATAATAACAGGAGGTCGCCCATGTTTGTCGATCGGAAAAAGGAGTTGGCATTCTTAAACGATTTACTCACCCGCGAACGTCCAGGGCCGGCACAGTTGGTGTTGCTCTATGGCCGGCGGCGTGTGGGAAAAACAGAGTTGCTTATTCATTGGGCAAAAAATAGCGGGGTTGATTTCACTTATTGGGCCGCAGAACGAGAAAGCCCCAACATGCAACGCAACAGCCTTTTTGCTCGTTTGCTCAACGTGCCTGAAGATAGTGCTCCGGTGCATCGTACCTGGTCTGCTTTGTGGCAGGCAGTTGCCAATCATTTTGGGGGCAAACGACACGTTCTTATTTTGGATGAACTGCCCTATGCAGCCGAGGCTGACCCGGCAATGCTTTCTGCGCTGCAACATGCCTGGGATCAATATTTCCAGCGTTCCAACCTGGTTATCATTCTCTGTGGTTCCCATGTCAGGGTGATGGAAACCCTGCTGTCGCGTCAATCGCCATTATTTGGACGGATGACAGCCCAGTGGCATCTTGAACCATTACCATTTTCCAGTTTGCAAGAGTTTTTTCCTGGCTGGAATGCTGATGAGCGAGTAGCGGCTTACGCAATTGTTGGCGGCATCCCTGCCTACCTGAATTGGTTTAATCCCAAGTATTCTCTTGTGGAAAATATCCGAAAGGTTATTTTGGCCTCAGGCGGAATGTTCCTGGCAGAGCCGGTATTTCTTCTTTATGATGAAGTTCGTGAACTTAAAAATTATCTGGCAGTGCTAAAAGCCATTGGTACCGGAAACCATACCCTCAGTGAAATTGGGCAGCATGCTTTCCTGCCAAGCACAGCGGTCAATGCTTATTTATCCACTTTGCAGGAATTACGATTGGTAGAAAGACGTTTGCCGGTGATGGTTCGTCCCGGAGAACGTGGCAAATCTCGCGCGGGAAGGTACCACTTAAGCGACCCCTATTTCCGGTTCTATTTTCATTTTCTTGCCTCTTTTCAAGATGACCCCCTGACGAGTTCGGAACAAATCCTTGAACGTATTCAGCAGAATTTACGGGCTTTTGTTGGTGCGACTGCTTTCGAGGAACTTTGCCGCCAATGGGCGATTGTAGAAGGAAAAGCAGGGAACCTGCCTTTTGTTCCAAATGCGGTAGGCGGTCACTGGAGCCGCCGGGTGCAGATAGATGTTGTTGCGCTGAATTGGAACAGTAAAAAAATTCTATTGGGAGAATGCAAATGGGGAGCGGACAAAATTGACCGCCAAGTAGCCCTGGACTTAACCGGCGAAAAGACCCGCCTGGCGTTACTCGACTTGCCAGATATGGGACAAGGCTGGCAAGTGTACCCTGTGCTCTTCGGTCGCCAGGGGTTTACGGATGCAGCCCAAAGTGAGATACGCGATTTAGGAGGTTTCTGTATCCATTTACAGGAGTTAGATAAGGTGTTGAACGGTGCGAGTTAACCGCGATACCTAGACAAATAAAGCAACCCATCTGGCATCCCTGGCCTATCAAAGATAGGCATACATAAGAATGGATTAAACGGTTACGCTCCCTGAAAGTTGGGAGCGTAACTTATTTTATGAATTTTGGCTTGAATTTCTCTATATGTAGGTAATAACCAACCTAGCCGCCACCAGATATGCTGTTCGCTTGAGATACCATCGCCAAAGCAATATTCGGGTTTGCTTGGGCGGTGGCTGAGCGAGTTTTCATCTTTTTACACACAAAACCGCAGCGTTGTGCGATTTTCCTTTCTTTTTATGGCGCTCCCGTTTTGGGCGGGATGGCAGTGTAGGGGCGACCCGGCCGGGCATAACCTGATACGTTTTCGCGCTGGGTGGGTCGCCCCTGCGTTTTTTATAATGCCCGCGGGTATATGCGAGCGCTTGTGAAACAACGCTGCCAGCCTAACCCAATTCGCGCAGGGCGTCTTTCAACGCCTCGAAGAGGCCCGTTAGCTGCCTGGGCAGCCCGGACGGCAGGGGTGGCAGGGACTGCCCCAGCGCGGCAGCGCCCAGGAAGGCCGCGATTTCGGGGAAGGGCGGCTGGGCCGCGCTCATTTGGGCCAGGGCCTCGGCCAGATCGGGCGGCAGGGCCAGCTGGCGCGCCCGGACGGTGTAGCAGGCCTGGGCGACTTCTTGCAAGTGATTGAACAGTTCCGGCGGGATTTGCCCCTCGGGCGTTCCTTCGCCGCGCTCGCGGCGCTTGATTTCGGCATATTTGGTTTCATATTTGGCCTGCCACGCCGCCGCGGAGGGCTCATCGCCGCGGGCGCGGGCGATTTTGGCGAGGTTGGAGTAGTCTTTCCACAAATCAGGATGATCAAGTGACTCATGAATTGCCAATGCTTGGCGCATGTTTTGCTCTGCCGCTTCAAAATCACCACGCTTCTGATGCAAAACGCTCAGTTGGGCATAGGAACTAGCTGCATCAAGAGGGTTACCTGACTGACTATCGATTTTCGATGCAATCTCCACTTCCTTAACAGCCTTGTCCAGCCAGGCGCGGCCGGAGGGGTCGCCTTCGGGCAGGGCTTCGGCGCGGGTCTGGTAGAGGATGCCCAGGTTTTGGGCAATGACAGCCAGTTGGGCGCGGTCGTTCAACTGCAGCGCCAGCTCGCGGGCGCGCCCATACCAGGCTTCGGCAGCCCCCAGGTCGCCGCGCTGCGCTTCGGCGCTGGCGAGCAGGTCGCAGGTGCGCATTTCGCTGGCGGGCTTGTTGGCGCGCTGGAAGAGGGCGATGGCTTGTTTGTACAGTTCCACGGCGCGCGGGTGGTGGCCCTGCTCATCCTGCAAAGTGCCCTGGTGCTGGAGCGTGATGCCTTGCAACTCCCAATCCCCGGCGGCGCGGGCGGCTTGCAGGGCTTCGTCGTAGCGAGTCTCGGCGGCGGCGTAGCGGTGGGCGGCGGTGAGGATTTGGGCGGAACGGCCAAGACCACTTGCCAGGTTTCGCTGGTCGCCAAGTTCACGCCGAATCTCCAACCCGCGTTCGTTGGCTTCCAGCGCCGCATCGAACTTGCCCAACTTCCGGAGCGCATTCGCCAGGTCGCCCAGGGCGGCGGCGAGGTTGCCTCGTATTGCTTCGAGACCTGTCGGGTTTTGAAAACCCGACAGGTCTTTTTCCATCATCTCGAAGCGAGTCACCGCCTCGCGCACCGGAGCCAGCGCCAGGTCGGGACGGTTGGCGTTAACGAAAATAAGCGCCAACTGCCGGTAAGCCAGCCCAATCTGGAAGGCAAGGGCCTGCCCTGAGCCTGTCGAAGGGGCCAGCCCCTCACTTTGCAGGCGCTGGAGCAGGGCTTGTACCATCTCCACTGCCTCCTGCGCCCTGCCCTGGGTGAAGAGCGTCCAGGCGTGGTCGAGGATGGCGTTGCAGGCGGCTTCATCCAGCACCTCGTCGGGCAGGCGCGCCCGCACCCATTCGGTCAGGGCATCCCGTTCGCGGTTGCGCCCGGCGCTTTGCAGGTAGCGTTGCAGGGTGTCGGCCAGATTTGATATTTCACTGCGCAGGCCCCGCGCGGCGGCGGCGCCCAGGGCGCGGCGGAAGTTGGCTTCCTCGCGCGCCATCAGCGCCATCCCGGCGGCGGGCTGTTGTCCGCGCAGGGCGTTGTCAGCCAGTCGCATGACCGCCAGGTAGACCTGAATGAAACGTTCCCCGGCGGCTGCCGGGTCGGGTACTTCGTCCGCGCGGGCGGCGTAGGCAAGGGTCGGGTGGAAGCGCAGGTAGGGGGAGTTGAATTGGTCGAGGGTTTCGACTTTGAGCAGGGCGGTGGCTTCGAGTTCAATGCGTGCCAGGTGCCAGGTGTCAGGTGTCAGGTTGGCGAAGTCGAGCAGGAATTGTTCAAAAACGCCGCCTTCGAACCAGGCCAGCCAGGGCAGGAGGGCCTGGGCAGGTTGGCTCAGGTGCTGGCGCGAGAATTCCAGCGAGGCGCGCAAGCCCCGGTTGCGGCTTTCGCTGGCATCGGCATTGGTAAATTTCTCGAGCAGCGCCCCAAAATCGGCGCAAATCTGCCGGGGGGTCAGGTCTTTCAGGTGCGGGGCAATCAACTCGACCGAGAGCGGGTGGTCGGCGAGCAGGTCGAGCAGTTTGTCCATTTCGTGGCGCTCGTAACCGGCGCGCTCGGTCTTAATCCCCTTGACATCCAGCGCGGCAGCCAGCAGGTGCAGGCTGTCGGGGCGTTTGAGCCCCTCCAGCGCGTATTCCTTGATGCCCGGCAAGCCGGTCTGCTGCGGGCGGCAGGTCACCAGCAGGCGGCTGGCGGGCTTGCCGGCGGTCAGGTCGCGGTACAGGCGCTGGATTTCGGCGCGCTCGGCGGGGGAGTAGGAGGTTAATTCTCCCTCACCCTGGCTCCCTTCGGGAGAGGGGTGAGGGGTGAGGGCGGGCGCGTTATATATCGCCAGCGTCGACTCGAAGTTATCCCAGACCACCAGGGCTTTTTGCTCGTGGAACAGGCGCACGGCGGTCTGCCACTGGCCCTCGGGGCGGTCGTCATCCAGGCGGCGGCTGAAATTGTCGCCTTCCAGGGCATTGCCAATCAACTGCACGGCGCGGGTCGCCCCGGCTTTTTGCTCAAAACTGATGAAAACCGCCTTGTCGAAGCGCCCGGTGCGCAGCCACCAGGCTGCCGCCTCGCGCGAAAGGGCGGTTTTGCCCATCCCGCCCATGCCGCTCAGCACCACGCCGTTGTGCCGGCGGAAGGCGCGCTCGATTTCGAGCAGTTCCAGCACCCGGCCATGGAAGTGGTACATCGGTTCGGGCGGGAAACCCTGCAGGCCGACCGTGGACGAAGAACGCTGGACGCTGGTATGTCCTTCGCTCTTGCCCAGCAAAACCGGGTCGATTCCCACCTGGTACAACTGCGGGATGAACCAGTCCTGGATTTCGACCGTTTCCGCGTCTGGTCCGAGGTGCAGGAAGCGTTTGGGCTGCGCCAGCAGGGCGGCGCGGGCTTCCTGCACGGCGAATCCCACGCTCTGGCCGCCGGTCAGTTCCTGGTAAAAGCGCTCCACAAAAATCTTCGCGGCCTGGATATGCACCGAATGGCTGAAAGCCACCACACTGCCCACGCCGCTGTCCAGCAGGGCGGGAGCCAGCGAGCCAAAGACGGGCTTGTCCGATAAATCCGCGCCGCGGCAGGCTTCCAACAGCACCAGCGGCACGTCCAGGCGCGCCATGATGTCGCCGAATTCCCTGCCACGCACCAAATGTTTTTTTGCCTCGTCATCCTCGAAGACCAGCGCGCCGATGCCGGTTTTGGGCAGGTAGGTGCCGTGCCCGTCAAAATGGACGATGTGATAGGGGCGTTTGTCCTTGCGGGCCTGCGAAATCATCTGCTCCAGGCGCGGCAGGGTCGGCGGGTCGCAAAATTCCAGTTCCACCTGTCCGCCCAGCGCCTCGCAGGCCTCCAGCACCGGCGGGATGCTGTTGCGCGGGTCGATGAAGCCGACATCCACCGGGCGGCTGACAATCAGCAGGATGCGCAGGGGCAGGGCAAAGTTAAAGCGCGCGCCGGGTTTGGCTCCCTGCAGCTGCCGCCGCAGGGTCACGCCGCGCAGCGCCAGCACGCCCTTGGTATCGCGCATCATCTCCCAGGGCTGGACGAGCACCTCAGGGTCGGTCGCGCCGAGCGTAATCAAGACATTTTGCCCGGCGCTCACCGCATCCAGCATATTGCGATAGACATTGGTTCCCTCCACCGTGCCAAAGGCGGAATCGAAGAGGGCTTTGCCCCAGCCTTTGAGTTTTTCCTCCACGCCCTGCGCCTTCACGCGGTCGCCGGCTCCGGGGAACTGGTAATACGCCTCGAGATACCAGCGCAACTGGTCAGCGTCATCCTTTTCCAGCGGCGGAGTCAGCGCAAAGGGGCTGGATTCCCCCGAAGCCGGGTCAATCCATTTGGCGCTATATCCGCTTTCCACGCGGTGGATTACGAGACGGATTTCGTAAGTTTCAGTCATGTTTGCTCCTTAAAATGGCGCGGGATGCCATCCCGCCTACCCCAGGCTGAATTCGGTATGCGGGCGGGCTTCTTCCGGCAAGCCATAGCGGATAAAGCCAAAAGCAGATTGGGTGGACACGGTCACTTCCAGGTGGGCGCGCAATCCCGCAGCCGGGGCGCGCGCCACGAGCACAGCATAGACAAACTGGCTGCCCATCAATGGATAAGTGGCATGTGGCTGGAAGACCCAATAGGGATTGGCTTCGCCTGCTCCGTAAGCCTGGATGACCGGAAACACCTTGCGATATTCGATGGTCGCCCCCAACTCGCCGATTTTGACGCTCGAACCATCGGCAAAACCCAGCTCTGGTCCAAGGCTAAGCGAAAACGAGGTTTTGTCCTCCGCCCCCAAACGCAGCGGGAATAAATTATGAGCATAAGCGCTCTTTTCGCCGGCGCTGTGCGGTTCCGGGCGGAGGTAGAGAGATTGCCTGGCTTCGGTCACTTCAATGCCACTGCCTGGCTCTCTCAAGGTGCATGCCAGGCGCACCAGCCAATACTTCGCGTCCCCCAGCGGCGGCGTCCAACGCTGACCAGTCTGGTTTTCCAATGCCTTAGCCACAGGCCAAACTTCCGGCTGACCAATTGTCACCACTGGTCGCGCGCCCCTCGTCACGGCTTTGACCATGCCCGAAGTGGATAACTCGCCTTCCCAGGCGATGGATTGGATTGCAGTGGGTGTTGTAAGATGCACGAGTCCCTCCCAATTTGGGTTGCTGATGTGAAGATGGCTTGATTATACAGTAAGCGGTTGAGAAAGCATTTTCTCGGTAATTTTGGGCAGCCCGCGCCGCAGCTCGCCAAAGCACAGGGTGCCGTTGTAGAGTTTCCACAAAATGCGGGCTTTCCCTCATCCCTGCCCTTCTACCACTGCGTGGCACACGCCCCGGGGGGAGAAGGGTTCAGAATCGGATGATTTCCAGAGTCCCCTCCCCCACCGGGGGAGGGCGGAGGGTGAGGGCTGAACAGTTACCTGAAAACAAAGGGGAACAAAAATAAAAATTTCGATTACCAGCGCCGGGGCGCTTTCAAATTGCTGCAAGAAATAGCCCCCTTCTGTCGCGTTTTACGGACCAGGGAAGCCGCCGCAGTCGGTGGGTTTCCACTGCGGGTGGGTGGATTTCCAGCCTGCTACAACCTGTTCCATTTGAAGAACCGATTCGCGCCAGGCTTGCTCTGGGTCGGCGCCGTTGGCTACGTTTTGCAGCATGGTATCCACAATGCCGGGGGTGCCGAAGGTGTCCCAAGCCCAGGGCGGCGCAACGTCTGAGCGGGAAAATTGATTTTGGGTCATCGAACCCATGTTCATGGCGGGGTGATTGGTGAAGACAGACCACTCGTAGAAGGATTCCACCCAACCGGTGTGTTTTTGCGCGTATGCGGAAGGATTCTCCAGCGCGGTTTGGCGCACGGAGTGCAGCGGCGGAATCATGTGACCGGGCAGGACGTTGTCGTAGCGCAGCAATCTATCCCCACTGACCAGCCATTGCAAAAAGGCTTTGGCTTCGGCTTGGTTTTTGGTGCCGGAGGCAATGGCGAAGCGGCTCCAGACCCCCAGCGTAACCCGCTGCTCGCCCCAGGGCGGAAAAATGACCGTGACATCGTCCGCCAGGTCGGGGTGAGTCTCTTCCAACTGCACGCCCAATCGCCCGGCGTACATGGTCATTGCCACGCGCCCGTTAACGAAAGCGTCTATCTGTTCGGGGAAGCCCCAGGTGGTGAAACCGGGCGGGGCGTATTGGGTCAGCGCCTGCCAGCGGCGAATGGCTTGCAGGGCTTGCGGCTCGCCAAAGGCGACTTCGCCGTCACAGGTGAAGTAATCTCCGCCGTTTTGCCAGAGGAAGGTGGAAAAGTAATTGACGGTGGCAATGTTCTGCCCGGCGGGGAGGGCGATGCCGTAGGTTTGGCTGTTGGTCAGGGTTTCGGCGGCGTTTAGAACTTCTTCGTAGGTGGATGGGAGGGAAAGCCCCGCCTGCTGAAGCAGGTCTGTGCGTACCCGTAAGCCATACACGCTGACGGCATACGGCACGGCGTAGGTGGCGCCGTTTTGTTGAAAGAGGCTGCCTTCCACGAAATCATCCGCGCCGATGGCTGTGACCACATCATCCAGGGGAAGCAGGTAGCCCGCATCTGCCCATTGGGACATGAGGGCGGGTTCAATCTCGAAGATGCCGAGGTCTGCGCCGGAGGCGAGGGAGGTGAGCAGGCGGGTTCCGCGCGAGGCGGGCGAGGCGATGACAATGTCCACTTCGATGCCAGGGTTGAGGGCTTGATATTCCGCGATGAGGGCTTGCAGGACGGCGAGTTGGTCGGGGTCGCTTTCGGTGGTGAAGAAGGGGATAATTTTGAGGGCAGGCGCATCCCCGGTCACGGGGACAGGCGCGGGCGGGGTGGCAGGCGGCGGGGTCGCGCCCGGCAGGCAGGCGGGCAGGAGAATCAGCGAGAGGACAAGCAGAGCGGCTCGAAATCTCCGCAGGGGTGGGGCTGAGTTTCGCATCTCTTGTTTCTCGGTTGGGGTGAAAAAATCAGGTATAGCCCGGGGGAAGGGAGCCATACCTGATTGTAAGCGGTTTAGTCTTCCTGACCGTCTCCAAAAACGATGCGCCCGGATTGTACCGGCTTGCGCCGGATGCGTGCGATGAGGGCGGGCAGGTAAGGGAGAAGGACTGCGCCCACCGCCAGCAAAAGCAGGGCAAGGGAAAGGGGGCGGGTGACGAAGATGCTTAAATCGCCCTGGCTGATGGAAAGGGCGCGGCGGAATTGGGCTTCTGCCATCGGCAGGAGGATGACCCCCAGGATGGTGGGACCGACCGGGAAGCCGTAGCGGCGCATGAAGAAGCCGAGAACGCCGATGGCGTACATAATCATCACGTCCACAAAACTGTTTGCCATGCTGTACACACCCAGGGTGCCAAAGACCAAAATTCCGGCGTAGAGCAGGGTGCGCGGAATTTCCAAAATCTTAATCCAAATTCGGATGAGGGGCAGGTTGAGGATGAGCAGCATGACGTTGCCAATGTAAAGGCTGGCAATGAGTGCCCAGACCAGTTCTGGCGATTTTTGAAAGAGCAGGGGACCGGGTTGCAGGTTGTAGATTTGGAAGGCGACCAGCAAAATGGCGGCAGTGGCGGAGGTGGGCAGACCGAGAGTGAGCAGCGGCACAAGCACGCCAGAGAAGGCGGCGTTGTTGGCGGCTTCGGGTCCGGCTACGCCTTCAATTGCCCCTTTGCCCCATTCTTCTTTGTATTTGGAAAGGCGTTTTTCGATGGTGTAACTGAGAAAGGTGGGGATTTCTGCGCCGCCTGCGGGCAGAGCGCCAAAGGGAAAGCCGATGAGGGTTCCGCGCAGCCAGGCGGGCCAGGAGCGCTGCCATTCTTCGCGGGTCATCCAAACGCCTTTTTTAACGGGCAAAATTTCTTCTTTGGTGTGGCGGATTTGGGCGGCAACGTACAGGGCTTCGCCAACGGCAAAAAGACCAACCGCCACCACCACAACGTCAATGCCATCCAGCAGTTCCGGCATCCCAAAGGTGAGACGGGGCTGACCTGTCAGCACGTCTATGCCAATCAGCCCGATGAAAAGCCCGATGAAGAGACTGGTAAGCCCACGCAGGAGCGATTTGCCCACCAGCGCGGTAACGCTGATGAAAGCCAGCACGGTGAGGGAGAAATAATCCGCAGGCTGGAAGAGCAGGGCAAACTTTGCCATCACCGGCGCGACAAAGGTCAGCAGCAGGGTGGAGATGGTTCCCGCTACGAAGGAGCCAATCGCCGCTGTAGCCAGCGCCGCCCCACCCCGCCCGGATTTCGCCATGGCGAAACCTTCAAAAGTGGTCGCCACCGAAGCCGATTCGCCGGGGGTGTTGAGCAAAATGGAGGTGGTGGAACCGCCATACATCCCGCCATAGTAAATTCCGGCGAACATGATGAGGGCGCCGGTGGGGTCGAATTTATAGGTCAGCGGCAGCAGCAGGGCAACGGTCAGGGCGGGACCAATCCCCGGAAGTACGCCGATGGCTGTCCCCAGGGTGACGCCGAGCGCCGCCAAAAGCAGATATTGGGGCGTGAGGGCGCTGGCAAAGCCGTTGAGCAGGTTGGTAAGAACATCCATGTTGGTTTCCTTATAGAATCCCTGCCAGCAATCCCGCCGGGAGCCGCACACCGAGGATGCGCGTGAAGGAAAGGTAAATGACCAGCCCCAGAGTGATGCCGATGAAGACATCCCGCCGCAGGCGCTGACTTCCAAATATCCGCGAAACAACCGGGAAGAAGAGACCGGTTGCCAGGGCGTAGCCAAGCGGTTTGAGCAGGGAGGCATACACAACCAGCGAGAGGGAGGTCAGGAGGATGGTTGTCCAGTCGGTGGCGGCTTCTTCGGCTGTGACTTCGGAAATCAGGTCTTGGTCTGGTTTGGCAGTGACCCGCAGGAAAAAGAGAACGCCGAGGAGCAGTATCCCAACCCCCACGATGGTGGGGAAAACGCGGGGACCGACCACGATGAATCCGGCGCCGCTTCCAATTTGAGCGACCTGGGTGAGGATGACCCCACCCAGGAAGATGACTACCAGCGCGGTCAGCCGCAGACCAAACAGCGCGAGGGCTGCCGGGGAAGCGGGTTGAGCGGCATTTTGTTTCATTATTGAATCAGACCTATGTCGCGCAGAACGCCTTCGATACGGGTCACTTCTTCATTCATAAAGGTGGAGAACTCATCCCCGGCGAGGAAGAAATCTGCCCAGCCGTTGGCTTCCAGGGCGGCTTTCCATTCCGGGCTGTCGTGCATCTTTTGGACGAGCGCCACAACCGCATCGCGCTGTTCCGGGGTGAGGTTTGCCGGGGCGAAGACGGCGCGCCAGTTGATGAGGGCGACATTCACGCCCGCTTCTTTGATGGTGGGGGCTTCCACACCGGGCAGGCGTTCTTCGCTGGAGACGGCGAGGATGCGCATCGTGCCGGCTTCCACCTGGTCGGTGAATTCGGACAATCCGGAAACGCCCGCCGTTACCGCGCCGGAGAGGATGGCGGCTGTGGCTTCTCCGCCGCCGGAGTGGGCGATGTAGTTAATCTTCGCCGGGTCCACGCCCACTTCTTTGGCAATGAGCCCAACCAGAATGTGGTCGGTGCCGCCTGCCGAGCCGCCGCCCCAACTGATGGCGGTGGGGTCGGCTTTGAAGTCTGCCATCAGTTCTTGCAGGGTTTGGTATTTAGAATCGGCCGGGACGACAATCGCTTCGGCTTCGGCGGTGAGGCGGGCAATGGGCGTGACCTGCGAGAGGTTGACGGGCGATTTGTTGGTCTGAATCGCGCCAATCATCACCAGCCCGCCGACAATGAGTTCGTGGGGGTTGCCATCGGCTTCGCCGACAAACTGCGCCAAGCCAACCGTGCCGCCCGCGCCTGCTACGTTATAGACCTGAACATTTTGCCCGGAAAGGCTGGCAAGGATGGGCTGCATGGCTCTGGCTGTGCCGTCCCAACCGCCGCCTGCACCGGCGGGCGCCATGATGTTGATGCCTTCGGTGGGGTAGGTGTAGGTTGCTTCGGCGGGGGCAGAAGCCGGGGCGCAGGCGGCAAGCACAAAGGCGAGGGCGAGCGCGAGAGAAACGAACACGTTCAGTTTGCGATTCATTTTTCTTCTCCTGAGGTGAAATGGGGGGTTATCTTGATTCCGCTGTTTCCATGCGGCTCAATTCAGTTTCCAGCGCCTCCCACTCTGGCAGGCGCACCAAACGCTGGCGCTCATTCCATTCCAGCATGGAGGCGAGCAGAAGTTCGCTGCTGCGGGTTTTGAGCAGCACCGAGAAGGCGCTTTGCACAGCACGCGCCGCTACCCGCATGGCAAGGTTGGGATAAATGACAATGCGGTAGCCCATTTCCTGAAGTTCATCGTGAGAGATGGGCGGGGTTTTTGCGCCTTCAGTGATGTTGAACAAAAGGGGCGCGTGAATTTTTTGGGGCAGTTGGGCAATTTGTTCTTTTTGGGTTGGGGCTTCCACAAAAATCAGGTCTGCGCCTGCATCGGCGTAGCGGTTGGCGCGGCGGATGGCTTCTTCCATGCCGTGCGTGGCGAGGCTGTCGGTGCGGGCGATGATGAGCATTTCCTTCCGCGCCCGAAGGGCGGCGTGAATCTTCTGCTCCATCTCGGCGGCGGGGATGACCTTCTTGCCGGAGAAGTGTCCGCTGCGCTTGGGCGTTATCTGGTCTTCCAGTTGAATCGCCGCCGCGCCTGCTTCTTCATAGACCTGCACGGTGCGGGTGACGTTGGCGGCGTTGCCGTAGCCCGTATCCGCATCCGCGATGAGGGGCAGGTTCACCGCGCCAACCATCCGGCGGATGGGTTCAATCATCTCGGTCATCG
>DYNS01000297.1 GCA_020720965.1 Anaerolinea sp.
CACCTGGGCGATTTTTGGGCTGCGATGCAGCGCGCCAACTACTGGTGGATTTTGCCAGGCGTGGCGGTTTATTTTGTGGGGGTTTGGGCGCGTGCCTGGCGCTGGCATTACCTGCTTGCGCCCATCAAACCCATCCCCACCCGGCGCATGTTTCCCATTACGACCATTGGGTACATGGGCAACAACAGTTACCCGGCACGCGCCGGGGAGGTGCTGCGGGCGGTGATTTTGAAGCGCAAAGAGGGCGTGCCGGTTTCGGCATCCCTTGCCACCATCATCGTGGAGCGTATTTTTGATGGCGTTGTGATGTTGGGTTTTGTGTTTGTCAACCTGCCGGAACTGGCAAAACTTACCGGCGCTTCTGGCTTTTTGGGCAACATTCAGCAAGCCGCCCTGTGGGGGACTTTTGCCTTTGTGGGGGCGCTGGCGGTCTTTTTGCTGGCGGCAATGTTCCCTGCCCTCACCCTGCGCCTGGCGGAGTGGTTTTTGCAGTTTGCGCCCCCTGCTCTGCGTGAGAAGGTGAACGGCATTTTGCATAAATTTTTAGACGGACTCGCCTCCCTGCGCTCTCCCGTCCATATTTTGATGGTTTTTCTCACCTCGGTTGTTATCTGGCTGCTGGAGACTGCCAAATATTGGTTTGTCATGCACGCCTTCGACTTTAGCGTCTCCTTCTTTGCGCTGATGTTGATGAACGGCATCGTTAACCTGGCAACCACCATCCCCTCCGCGCCGGGTTACATCGGTACTTTTGACGCGCCCGGCATCGCCGTCCTCACCGCCTATGGCGTGGAACAGGCAACCGCCGCCGGTTACACCCTCGTTTTGCATGTGGCGCTTTGGGTTCCCATCACCCTGGTTGGGGCATGGTTCCTCGCCCGCGAGGGTATCCGCTGGAGCGATTCGCTCCGCGAAGAAGCTGCTTAAACAACACATCCCCTCTTTTACAAGGAGAAAATATGAAAGTTGCCATCATCGGCGCGGGTTACAGCGGCATGTCTGCCGCATGGGACTTGCGTAAAGCCGGACACGAAGTCACCATTTACGAAGCCGCCGAGTTTGTGGGCGGGCTCGCCAGCGGCTTTAAGGAACCGCATTGGAACTGGTCGGTGGAAAAGTTCTACCATCACTGGTTTGCCAGTGACAAAGACATGCTGGGGCTGATAGACGAACTGGGCCTAACCGACAAAGTCCGCTTTCCTCGTCCCTTCACCGTCATGTTCCACAACGGAAAATTCTACCCCCTCGATTCCGTCCTCAAAGCCATCCTCTTCCCCGGCTTGGGCTGGGGGCTGAACAAAATCCGCTTTGGCTTGGTGGGCTTATACCTGCGTCTGACCAAGAACTGGCGCGAACTGGAAAAGCACACCGTAGAAGAATGGATGCGGAAATGGGTGGGCGATTCGGTTTACGAACTGATGTGGCAGCCCCTTGTCCTGGGCAAATTTGGCGAGCGTTACGCCAAACAAGTGAACATGGCGTGGATGTGGGCGCGTTTGCACGCCCGAACCACCCGCCTGGGCACCTTTGAAGGCGGTTTTCAGGCATTTGCCGATGCGTTTGCCCAAAAACTACGCGCCGCCGGGGTGGAAATTCGGTTGGGAACACCGATAACGCACCTGGAACGCGATTCTGAAAGCGGGCTGCTGCGCCTCAGCGCCCCCCATGGCATCGAAACCGCCGAGCAAGTCCTTGTCACCCTCTCGCCGCAGGCAATGGCGCACCTTACCCCCTCCCTGCCCTCCGCCTACCTGGAAGGTTTGCTACGCCTAAAGTCTATGGGCGCGGTGGTTCTCACCCTTTCCCTCAAACAGCAATTCTCGCGGGAAGGCTACTACTGGTACAACATCCCCAAATCGGCTGGTTTTCCTTTTTTGGCGCTGGTGGAACATACCAATTACGTTTCCCCGGAGAACTTCGGCGGCGACCACATCCTATACATTGGCGACTATCTGGAACCGGAACACGAATACTTCAGCCTCTCCAGCGAGGAACTGCTGGAACGCTTCCTCCCCAGCCTTCAGCGCATCAACCCGGAATTTGACCGCTCCTGGGTGAACAAAGTCTGGCTGCACCGCACCGCTTACGGGCAACCTGTTCCGCTCGTCAATCACTCTCAAAACATCCCGGCGCTGGCGACCCCCATCCCTGGGCTATACTTTGCCTCCATGAGCCAGGTGTACCCCTGGGATAGAGGCACCAACTTTGCCGTGGAGATTGGTCGGCGGGTGGCGCGGGAGATGATGGGGGCAGCCGAAAAATGAACAGCCGCCTTACCCGGCTGTTTTTCCTCCTTCAAAACCCCTGGCTGGGGCTTGTTTCTGGCATTCTGGCAGGTTTTCTCTTCTCCCTGCTTGCTGCCGGGCTTGCCACCCTGCCCCCCAACGCCCCCGGAATTTTAGACCTGCAGCTGGCTTTCCGCGCCGAGCGGCTTAATGCGGTGCTGAACGCCTGGGGCGAGGCGGGAGTGCAGCAGTATGTGGGCAGCATGTGGTTGGATTATCTCTACCCGCTGGCGTATTCGGTTTCTCTTGCCAGTTTTCTTGCCTGGCTTGCCGCTCGCCCTGGCTTTTGGCAGTTGGTTCTCTTTTGCCTGCCCCTGCTTGCCGGGGCGCTGGATTATGTGGAGAATACCCTGCACCTGCTCATGTTTGCCTGGCTTTTGGCATTGCCCCCCGCCCTGGTGTTTACTGCCGCTTTGGCGGCTTCGGCAAAGTGGCTGCTCATTGCCGTTTCTCTTGCCGCTCTCCTTCTTTTGGGGCTACGCAAAGCCTTCCAAGTCTATTTTCCTAACAGGGGAGGGTAAGGGGCAGTTCACCAACGAAAAACGCCGCTCTCACAAGGATAGCGGCGTTTTTTGTGGGCGGGGCGCTTATATTCTTAGGGCAGGTCGCGGTAAGAGCCGAGGACGCGCATGTAGTTGGCGCGTTCCAGCGCGGCGGGTTCGCGCACGGCTTTTTGGCTCATGCTGCCTTGCATTTGCGCAATCGATTCGTATTCGTGTTCTTTCATCCAAAATGCAATGGTGGAAAGGATGTCTGGCACACGGCTGTAACCGTTACGCAGCAGTTCGGAGGCGAGCATGGTCACTTTTGCGCCCGCCATCATAGATTTGATGATGTCGGTTGCAGTGTGAACGCCGGTTGTCAGCGCCAGGTCGGCGCTGATGCGCCCGTAGAGGATGGAAATCCAGCGCAGGGGCAGGTTCAGTTCGCTGGAGTTGCTCAGGTTCAGGGAGGGGACGACTTCCAGGTTGTCCAGGTCGAAATCTGGCTGGTAAAAGCGATTGAACAGCACCAAGCCGTCTGCTCCCGCCTCGGAGAGTCTTTTGGCAAAGTTGGGCAGGGCGGTAACAAAGGGGCTGAGTTTAACCGCAACGGGGATGCTGAGGGAGGCTTTTACCTCTGCCACCAGGTCTACGTAGGTGTTTTCCAACTCCTGCCCTGTCAGTTCCGGGTCGGCGGCGAGGTAGTACAGGTTCAGTTCCACCGCATCGGCTCCGGCATCTTGCATGTGGCGGGCATAGCGAGTCCAGCCGCCTTTGGAAACGCCGTTGAGCGAGCCAATGACGGGGATGTTGACCGCTTTTTTGATGGCGGCGAGGTGGTCCAGGTATTTGCCGGGTCCCATGGCGTACATGCCCGTATCTGGCAGGTAGGTGGATGCCTCGGCGAAGGAGTCTGTGCCCCGGGTGAGGTAGTGGTCGAGTTCCAGGCTTTCGTGGATGATTTGCTCTTCAAAGAGAGAGTACATCACAATCGCACTCACACCAGCATCGGCGAGTTTTTGGGCAGAGTCCACTTTTTTGGTGAGGGGCGAGGCGGAGGCAACGATGGGGTTTTTAAGGGTCAAGCCCAGGTATTTTGTCGTTAGGTCGGTCATACAAATCTCCCTTTCTCTAAAATGGGGGTGAAAAACGGC
>DYNS01000613.1 GCA_020720965.1 Anaerolinea sp.
GGCTGGAAATCTACGCCGAAACCCCGGAAGAAATCGCCATCAGCATCCTGGCAGAGATTACCCTGCTAAGGCGCGGCAAAAAAGACTAAAAGCGCAACATTTGGGGCAAAAGCGCGTATATGATGCTTGAAACATCCCGTTTCATGGCATACAATGAACAAGTTGATGATTTCAGACTTAACCTAAGGAGAGAAGCATGGCTCGTATCTTTGACGTGATTGAGTATCGCAACGAAATGGTGGATGAAATTGTCCATCGCTTCCCAGACGATAACAGCATTGGCGACTACCGCATTGGTTCGCAACTCATCGTGCGTGATGGTCAGGCGGCGGTTTTCTTCCGCAATGGGCAGGCGTTAGATGTGTTCGGTCCCGGAATGCATACTCTGGCGACCTACAACGTACCCAAACTGATTGATTTCATTGGCAAAGCCTTCAACGACCGCACCCCCTTCCCGGCGGAGGTGTATTTCGTCTCGCTGAAAGAGTTTGCCAACAAAAAATGGGGAACACCCCAGCCCATCATCGTCCGCAACCCCGGCATGGGTTTGGGCGTTGCGCTTTTGCAGGGCTTTGGCACTTACAGCTTCCGGGTTAGCGACCCGCAATTGTTTGTAACCAACATCGTTGGCAAGCAAGCCATCTTCCGCACCACCGAAATTGAAGAGCGGATGCGCACCATGCTGCTCTCCAAATTCCAGGACCTTTTGGGCGAAACCGGCGCAAAAAAGAGCGTGGTGGAACTGATTGGTCTGACCGAGGAATTGGGCGCGGGCGTGCGTGCCAAAAGCCAGGATGATTTTGCGGCGATGGGGCTTACCCTCATCTCCTTCTACATCGGCAACCTGAAGCCTTCCGATAAATCTGCCCAGGAACTGCGCGATATGGGCATGTTGGATATGGCAACCTACACCCAACTGCAAGCCGCAGATGCCATGCGAGATGCCGCTCAGAACCCCAGCGGTGGGGCAGGCTTAACCGCCGGAATTGGGGCGGGGATGGGGATTGGTAACATTATGAACCAGGCTTTGGCGGGCGGCATGGCAAACCAGGCTGCCCAGCCCACCGCTTCTGCTTCCGCTCCGGCGGCGGCGGGCGGCATGGCGGATGTGATGACTCCCTCCGAGGCGGCT
>DYNS01000023.1 GCA_020720965.1 Anaerolinea sp.
ACCCGCCCGGAGGATGTGCGGGCGTTTGTAAACGCCTGGTTTGAAGCAGCAGAATATCGCATGAAAAACCCCGCCGCCGCACAGGACATCATCAACAAGCGGTTGACAGAATATGGGTTGCAAACCAGCGAAGAAGAAGCCAAAACTGTGGTTTTGTTTACCCGCCAGCAAAACCTACCCTACTTTTTACTCAGCAGCGGCATAGAAACCTCGCTACAACGCCTGCTGGAAATCAACGCAAATTACCTTGTCCGCACCGGCACTCTCTCCACCCTGCCAGACGTATCCATCATCCCAGACGCGCAATTCATCAGGTAATTGGATTATGACCAACCCCCCCCCCTCCGCGCAGCTGCAAAAACGCCTGCAAACAACCCGTAACGCCAGCCTGGCAACTGGCATCATTTTCGCTCTCATCGCCGTTTTCTCCACCATCTCCACCATCCTTACGGGTCTCCACTCCTACAGCGGCATTGTCCTCACCATCATTGTGGCACTCGTTGGGTTTCTGGGGGTTTACCTCGCCAGCCGCCAAAGCCTGGTAGGCGGGTACATCCTCCTGGGGGTCATTCTGGCAGGCGCAGCCACCATGCCGGTCATTGCCCAGGGGCAGGGCATATCACTCGCCATTCTCATGTCCATCATCATCGCCAGCCTGTCCGCCCGCATCTTGCAGGGGCGGTGGGCAGTGGGCGTTACCGTTACCGGCATTCTTCTGGGATTCATCGTCATCCTGGTGGACCTGTTTGCCCCCAATTTTGGCGTACCCAACGACCCTGCCGTCACAAACGTCATCGCCGCAGCAGCCACCTTGCTATATGGCGGCGAGATACTAAGAAATTACTCCCAATACAACCTGAGAAACAAACTCCTCATCGCCTTCATCGGCGCGGCGATTTTCCCCTTGGGGGTGGTAGGCTTTACCAGCAACCAAAGCGCCCTCAGCCTCATACAAAACCTGACCCAGAGCGAGCTCAGCAGCCTTGCCAACACCCAGGCACAACAAATTGATAGTTCCCTCACCCGCGAAAGAGACGTGGTTTACACCCAGGCAAAACAAGGCGAACTGCTGGACTTTATGAACCTCACCACCGCCCAAAAGCGCCAGCCAGAAAACGCTAGCCGCATGGTCACCATCCTCACCGACTATTACAAACGCGACCCCATCTTCATCCGTTCCTACGCCATGCTCAACACCCTGGGCGAGGTGGTACTCAGTTCTTCCCCCGAAGAAAACGGAATCTCCGAAAACAGTTACCCCCACTTTACCAAAGTTGCCCAAAGCAGCCTGCCTTATGTTTCGCCCGTCTATTTCTTTGAGGGGAAACCCGCCGTCTTTTACATTTCCGCCCCCATCAACAACGAAAATGGAGACCTGGAGGGGGTTCTGCGGGTGGAATATGACGCTCTGCTGTTGCAAAGCCTGCTCCAAAACGTGGCACCCAGCAACCCGGAATATATCGCCGCCATCGTAGATGCCGAAACCTTTGCCCGCCTGGCATACTCCGGAGATAGAACCTTGCTATACAAGTCTTACCTCGGCACAACCGAGGAAGCCGCCGTGTGGGGCTGGCAATCTCAAAACCGCCTGCCCGCCGGAGAGATAAGCGCCATCCTGACCCCCAACGAGGACATTGTGCAAGGGCTGCCCCGGCTAGACGAAGAACCCTTCATCAGCCCCTACTCGCCCACCCTCAAAAACAGCACCATCGCTACCGGCAAATCCCTTCAGGTGCAACAATGGGTCTTGCTCACCGGCGCTTCCCAGAACATCCTTTACGCCCCGGCAGAAGAGCAAACCCGCCAAACCACCCTCTTTTCCATTGCCGGAGTGCTCGCCGCAGCAATCATCAGCCTCGTAGTGGCAATTTACATCACCAGACCGGTGCAGGAACTGGCAAAAATAACGGAACAAGTTTCCGGCGGCAACCTGCACATCCGCGCCAACATCCCCGGCGGTGACGAAATTAGCCAATTGGCACAATCTTTCAATGGAATGACATCTGAACTGCAACAAACCCTCACCAACCTGGAAGATACAATTCAACAACGCACCCGTGAGTTGGAAGAAGAAACCCGCAAAAACAAAAAACGCGCCAGCCTGCTGCAAAACACCGCCGAAGTCTCGCGCCGGATTGGGCGCGAACAAGATATTCAGAAACTCCTGCCCCTCGCCGCCGACCTCATCGCCCGCACCTTTCACCTGCATCACGTTGGCATCTTCCTCATCGATGCCGAGCGCCGCTACGCCGTTTTGGAAGCCAGCAACAGCAGCGCCGGACAAAAAATGATAACCGAAGAATTCCGCATGGAACTCAACGCCAACAGCGCCACGGGCTACGCCGCCCTCACCGGCAAACCCATTTTGGGAGAAGAAAACAACCCCCACGCTCAGGCGCAAACCCGCTCTCAAATTTTGTTGCCCCTGCTGGTACGCGGCTCCACCATCGGCGTGTTGGATTTGCAAAGCCAGACCCCCAACACCTTTGAAACCGAAGACACAGAAGCCCTCATGGTTCTCGCCGACCAGGTCGCCATCGCCATCGAACACGCCCGCCTGCTACGCCAAACCCAGGAAGCCCTCAATATTGCCCAAAACGTCACCCAAACCTACATCCGGCAGGAATGGTCCTCCCTGGCAAAACGCAAAAGCAACCTTTCGTACCTGCACAGCGTCACCGGCGGAAAGACCCTACCGCCTCAACAAGCCTCGCAAGAAGTGGAACTCGTCCTGCGGCATGGCAGCATCATCAAAAAAGATAAAACCAACAATCACACCGAAAGAGCCATCCTAGCCATCCCCATCCGCACCGGAGAACAGACCATCGGCGCCATTCGCATCCAATCCCAAACCGACAACCGCGAATGGAACGCAGACGAAATTAACGTCGCCCGCACCATCGCAGAAAGACTCAGCCTGGCGCTGGAAAACGCCCGACTGGTGGAAAACAGCCAAAAGCAAGCCTCCAAAGAGCGCACCATTGGCGAAATTAGCGCAAAAATTAGCGCCGCCACCAACATAGACAATATTCTGCAAGTTGCCGTGCAGGAACTTGGCAACATGCTCTCCGGGTCAGATGTCTTCATCCAGTTCCAGGGACCCGCCGAGGAAAACTAAGGAAGCCGCCATGCAGCAACTCCCCAAACGCTCCACCACCTCCTCCAGCCTGCGCAGACGGGTTACTCTCAGTTTCGTCACCCTCGCCGTGCTATTCATCGGCGCGACCATTGCCATTCTTTACCTCAACTTCCGCCAAAGAGTAAGGGATGACTTTCGCCAACGGCTGGAAAGCATTGCCTCCCTGGCTGCCCTGCAACAGGATGGCGATGCCCTCCTCAGAATCACCTCCGAAAGCGACCCGCTCTTTGCCCAAATTCGCGCCCAAAACACAAAAATTAAGCAAGCCGACCCCGACCTGGTCTTCGTTTACGTCATGGTAAAAGAAGGCGAGAACATCTACTTTTTGGTGGACGCCGGAGAAGACGAAGGTTTGGCAGGTTTTAGGGAACGGTACGAAGAACCCGGCGAGACTCTGTTGCAAAACTTCGACACCCTCACCAAACCCATCTCCGAACCCGATTTTTACACAGACGACTACGGAACCTTCCTCTCCGCCTATAGCCCGGTGTACAACGCAAGCGGGCGAAAAGTGGCGGTCATCGGGGTGGATATTAACGCCAAAACCATTCAGGAACAGGAAAGCCAGTTTCTACGCATCTCGCTGATTGTGTTCTTCGTTGCCCTTGCGCTTGTTTCCGTCTTTGGGTGGGTGGTAGGCGGCAACGTCAGCGGACCCATCAGCCAATTGGCGCAAGCCGCCAACGTCATCGCCGCCGGAAATTTGCAACACCGCGCCGGGGTAAAAACCGGCATTACCGAAATTGAAGAACTGGTAACAGACTTTAACCTGCTGGCAAAGAGAAACCAGGAACTGATTCAGTCGCTGGAAGAGCGCGTAAAAGAGCGCACCCATCAGTTGGAAGAACGCAGCGCCCAACTGGAAACAAGCCTGCAAACCAACCAAAGGCGCACCGACCAACTGCAAGCCGTTGCAAAAATCGCTCGCACCATCTCCAGTGTCCAAAATTTGGATGAACTCCTACCCCTCATCACCCAAACTGTAAGCGCGGAATTTGACTTCTACCACACCGGCATCTTCCTGCTGGATATGAAGAAGGAATACGCCCTGCTAAAAGCAAGCAACAGCCCCGGCGGAAAGCAAATGCTGGCACGCGAACACCGCCTGAGGGTGGGACAGGTGGGGATTGTGGGATTCGTGGCTGGAACCGGTCAGCCGCGCATTGCGTTGGATACGGGCGAAGACGCCGTTTACTTTGACAACCCCGACCTGCCAAACACACACTCCGAGATGGGTTTACCCCTCCGAAGCGGCAACAAAGTTATCGGCGTGTTGGATATTCAGAGCGAGGAAACCGCCGCCTTTGACGAGAGAGATATCGAACTCTTGAGCATTGTGGCAGACCAAATCAGCATTGCCATTCAGAACGCCAACCAATTTCAGGAGGCGCAGTCGGCGCTGGAAGAAGCCCGAACCGCCTACCGCCAATATGTGCAGCGCGAATGGCGCACCTTTATCCATGAGGAAAAGCGCCTGGGCTACCGTTATTCGCCTGCCGGGGTGGGACCGCTGAAGGCGAGAGTGCGCTCCAACGATATTGAAATTGCCAACGCAACCGGGCAAACCCGCACCAGCCAAACCGAATCGCAGACCCAAATTGTCGTCCCCATTAAATTGCGCGGTGAGGTGGTGGGGGTTCTCAACATCAAAACCGATGGTTTCCACCCCATAGACTCGGACGAGGTGGACGTAACCGAAGCGGTTGCCGAGCGGGTTGCCCTGGCGATGGATAACATGAGGCTGCTTAAGACCTCGCAAGACCAGGCGGCGCGGGAGCGCACCATCAGCGCCATTGCTTCCAAAATTGGCGCATCCACCAACCTGAAGAACGTATTACAAACCGCCGTAGAAGAGTTGGGCAGAATTATGCCCGGCGCAGATGTTACCATTCAACTTGGCAGCAACGAACAGGAATAGACATGCGAGAATGGATAAAAACCCTGCTCATCTCTAAAGAACTTACCCTGCTAGACCGGGAAGAATTCCGCAAGGTATTGTTGTTATTAAATTTGCTCATCTTGGGGGGCGCAGGGGCTTATACCGCCCTGGCATTCAGCGGGCAGGTGCAGAGCAACTTCCTCATCAACGCCGGTCTGTTTATCGTCCTGGCTCTTTTGCTCACCAATCTTGTCCTACTCTGGCAGCGCAGGGGTTTTACGTTTAGCCAGTTAACCTTGCCCGGCTTAATTTGGGCTTTTGCCACCCTCGCCATTGGCAGCAGTAACGGCGTGCATGATGCCGCCACCATGCGGTTCTCCATCGCTATTGCGGTAGCGGGTATTACCCTGGGGGCAGTAGGGCAGATTTTGTTCGGCATCCTTAGCGGGGTAAGCCTGTTGGGAATTGCCTACGCAGAGATGAACGGCTTGCTGCAAACCCCCTTCTCCGCCCTCACCACCGCAGAAGACCTGCGAACCATAGCCATTGTCACCATCATCCTCACCGCCACCCAATACCTCATTACCCAGGTGTTATTAAGCCAACTGCAAAAGAACGCCGAAAGCCAAAAAAGGCAAGCCGAAACAAACCAGGAACTTTTGATGGTGCGCGCCTCGCTGGAAGAGCAAGTTGAACAACGCACCCACGAAATTTTGCAACGCGCCGAAGAACTAAACCAAAAAACTCTGGAACTGCAAAGAAACCAAACGTCCCTGGAAAAACGAACCGAGCAATTACAAGCCATTGCCGCCATTAGCCAGACCATTGGGCGCTTTCAGACCCTTAAGGAACTTTTGCCCCAAATTAGCCAAACGGTTAGCGCCCGCCTGGGGTTTTACCACACCGGCATCTTCCTGTTAGATTCCACCAACCAATACGCCATCCTCGCCGCCGCCAACTCGGAAGGTGGGCAAAAAATGCTGGCACGCGGACACCGCTTGCAGGTGGGTGCCCAAGGCATTGTGGGCTATGTGACCAAAACCGGCAACCCCCGCATTGCCCTGGACGTGGGCGAAGATGCCACCTTTTTTAACAACCCCGACCTGCCAGAAACCCACTCCGAGGCGGCACTGCCCCTCAGCGCCAACGGAGTCATCATCGGCGCGTTGGATGTGCAAAGCGAACAGACCAACGCCTTTAGCCAGGAAGATGTGCAAGTGCTGGGAATCCTGGCGGAGCAAATCAGCATTGCGATAGACAACGCTCGATTATACGAAAACAGCCAAAAATCCCTCAGCGAGGTGGAAACCATCTACCGCCAGTACCTGCGGCGGGAATGGAACAAACTGACCCGCAACAAAAAAATTCTCGGCTTTCAATACGGCATCAGCGGAGCAAAACCCCTCAGCCAAAAGGTGCAAACCGAGCAAATGACCAAAGCCCTGCAAACCGAACAAGCCGCAAGCCAGGCAGGACAAGAAGCTGAGCTAGCCATCCCCATCAAAGTCCGCCAAACCACCATCGGCGCGGTCAGCATCCGCCTGCCTAACAAAGAAGTTTGGAAGCAGGAAGACATAGACGTAGCGCAAGCCATCGCCGAGCGCATCGCCATCTCCGCCGAAAACGCCCGCCTGTTTGAAGAAACCACCAACCGCGCCGAGCGCGAACAAGCCGTCTCTCAAATCACTTCCAAAATCCGCAGCACAAACAACCCGGAAGAGATGATAGAAATTGCCCTAAGGGAACTGCGCCAAACCCTAGGCGCCACCAAAGCGCAAATTCTCCCCTTCCACCCGGAAGAGAAACACAAAAAATAAGGAGAACCTATGGCTTACACCATCGCCATTTCCAACGAAAAAGGAGGGGTTGCCAAAACCACATCCTCGCTCTCCCTCGGCGCAGCCCTGGCAGAGATGGGCAAAAAAGTACTGCTTATCGACTTAGACCCCCAAGCCAACCTCTCCCTCGCCAACGGCATAGAAATTGCCACCGTCAACCGCGCCAGCGGAGAACTGCTACTGGATGGCGCTCCCGCCGCCGACTGCATTGCCCCCACCGGAACGCCCAACATGGAGATTATCCCCGCCTCTGCCAAACTCTCCGAAACCGAACAACTCCTGCCCTTACGCACCAACTACTACTTCACCCTGGTCAACGCCCTGCGCGACCTGCCCCAAAATTACGACTTCATCCTCTGCGACTGCCCCCCCGCCATGGGCGCCATCACCACCAACGCCCTCACCGCCGCCGACCTGCTCATCATCCCCACCCAGGCAGAATACTTCTCCGCCTACGCCCTGCGTGCCATGATGACCCTCATCCGGCGCATTCGGCGCGACACCAACCCGCGCCTGGCATACCGCATCCTCATCACCCTCTTAGACCAGCGCAACCGCACGCACCGCAGCATCCGAGAACAGTTACAACAAACCTTCGGGGCAGGCTTATTTGAAGCCGTCATCGAAATTGACACCCGCCTGCGCGAAAGCCCTATCATCGGAATGCCCATCACCCAATACCGCCCCAACAGCCGGGGTTCGCAGCAGTACCGCGTTCTGGCACAGGAGTTACTGGAATATGTCGGACAGCAAGAAAATCAGTAAGCGCATCCACAGCCTGTTTACCGACCTGCTGCCCCACCAAGCAGGAGATGACACCCCCGCCGCCCTCGGCGCGGGGAAATCTGCCGTGCCCGCGCAGACTGCCGCCCCACAACCTGCGCCCGCTCTCAAAAACAACCCCCTGCAAGAGACGGCAAGCGCCCTCAACATCCCCTTTCAAACCGGGGTGGATTGGAACCTTTTGCAGTTGGAAACAGACGAAGAAGATGCCTGGGACGAAGAAGAACAAAGCCTGGCGCGCCAGGTGGCAGACCAGTTGGGGCTGGCATTGCAAAACGCCCGCCTCTACATGCAAACCGAGCGCCAAAACAAAGACCTCGCCGTTCTAAACCAAATCGGGCGGGAACTGGCAAACCTGCTCAAAGAAGAACAAATCATCAGCAATGTGTATAAATTCACATCCGAACTGATGAACACAAACAGTTTTTTTATAGCAATCTATAACGACACCGCCAAAGAAATCTCTGTCCCGCTTGCCTACAGCGCCGGGCAGCCCGTAACCGTACCCAACCGAAGACTCGGCAAAGGACTTTCAGACCATGTCATTCGCACCCGTCAGCCCCTGCTCTTAAACGGGGACGTGAACCGGCAGATTAAAGAAATGGGGCTGGAGATTGTCGCCTTCGGCAAAGACAAATTGCCCGTCTCCTGGTTGGGCGTACCCCTCATCAGTAGCGACAAACCCATGGGCGTACTCGTCTGCCAAAGTTTGGAAACCCCCAACCTGTACGGAGAACGAGAGAGAGACCTGCTCATTGCCATCGCCGCCCAAACCGCCATTGCCATCACCAACGCCCAGCTTCTTGCCCAAACCGAACAGCAGAACTCCGAGCTTGCCACCCTTAACCAAATGGCAGGGCAACTCTCCAGCCGCCTCAACATCAAAGACATCGCCAATTCCCTTTACACCTACACCTGCCTGCTGATGCGGGTGGATAACTTCTGCATAGGAATTATGGAAGACGATGAACACGTCACCTACCCGGCATGTTACCGGGATGGACAACTCTCCTCCAAGTCTGGGCAGGTTTTGCAAAACAACCCCATGAGCTGGGTCATCCGCAACCGAAAAACCCTGGACATGGAAGAAAACGTGGTAGAAGAAGCCGCCAAATTGGGCTTGCAAGTTTTTGAGCAGCCCACCCCCCAATGCTGGCTGGGCGTACCCATCAACCTGGGGCAAAAAACCCTGGGCGCGCTGGCAATCTTCAGCCACACCGACTCCAACCTGTACACCGACAGACACAAAGATTTGCTTCTCTCCATCTCCAGCCAGGCGGCAATCGCCATTCAGAATGCCCGCCTGTTTGCCGAAATCGAAAGTTATTACCAAGAAAGCCAACAGCACGCAGACGAACTCGCCAACCTGAACGAAATCCTGCGGGTCGTCTCTGCCGAAATTGACGTGCAGCAAATTTTGGAGGCAACCTACCGCAAACTGGACGCGATGATGAACCTGGATGCCTTCATCATGGCGCTGTACAACCCGCAAGAAGACTCCCTGCTCTACCAAATTACGGTGGACGAAGAAATTCACTACCCTGTTTCGCCCACCCCCGTAAAAGTAAACCGCGCCAACAACTTTGGCATGGTGATACAGAACAAAACCCCCATCCTCATCAACCGCACCCCGGAAGAGATGAAGGAAACCCAAACCGCCGCGCAGGCAATGGGCAACCAGGACAAAATTTCCGCCTCGCTCATCTACGTTCCCCTCCTGCGTGGTGATGAAATTCTGGGGGTCATGTCCATTCAGAGTTACCAACTCAACGCCTACAACCAAAACGATGTGGTGCTGCTGCAAAACATCGCCAGCCAATTGGCAGTCGCCATCCGCAACGCGCAGTTATACGCCGAAACCCAAAAAGCCCTGCAAGAAATTCAACAACAGCAGGAACTCTTGCAGGTCGTCATCAACTCCACCCCAGACTGGATATTCATCAAAGACACCGAACACCGCCTGCAACTGGTGAACCAATCCTACGCCAAAGTCCTCAGCCGCCCCATGCAAGAAATCATCGGCAAAAACGACATCGAACTGGGCTACCCCGAAGATGTGGTGATGGGCGACCCCGCACAGGGACGCAAAGGCTTTTGGGCAGACGATGACGAAGTGATTCAAAGCGGCGAAATCAAAATAAACCCGGAGGAGAAATCCGTCTTCTCTGGCGCAAACCGTTACCTCAGCACCGTCAAAGTGCCCCTCAAAAACGCCGATGGCTCGCCTCGCGGCGTACTCGGCTTCGTACACGACATCACCGACATCAAACAAGCCGAAGAAGCCCTGCGCCGCCAAAACGAATACCTGGCAACCGCCGCCGAAGTCTCGCAACTCATCACCTCCATTTTGGATATGCAAATCCTCTTCAGCCGGGCAGTGGAACTGGTGCGGGCGCGCTTTAACTACTACCATGTCGGTCTCTTCATCACAGACGAAAGCGGCTTTAACGCCATCTTCCGGGAAGGAACAGGCAGTGCCGGGCAAGAGATGAAAGCCCGCCAGCACACCCTCTCGGTTGGCTCCAAATCCATCATCGGAACCGTCACCGCCAACGCACGCACCCTCGTCATCAACAACACCGCACTCGATTCCATCTACCGCCCCAACCCCCTGCTGCCAGAAACCCGCTCCGAGGTGGGCATCCCGCTCAAAATCGGCAGCCGCGTCATCGGCGCGTTGGATATTCAGGCAAACCAGGTCAACGCCTTCGAGAAGGAAGAAATCCGCATTTTGGAGACCCTCGCAGACCAAATCGCCATCGCCATCGACAACGCCCGCTCCTACGACCTGGCGCAAAAAGCGGTTGCCGAAATGCGAGAAGTAGACCGCATCAAGAGCCAATTCCTCGCCAACATGTCTCACGAACTGCGGACTCCGCTCAACTCCATCATCGGCTTCTCGCGGGTCATCCTCAAAGGGATTGACGGACCCGTCACCCCGGAACAAAACCAAGACCTTTCCGCCATCTACAACTCTGGGCAACACCTGCTGGGGCTTATTAACGACATTTTGGACCTCTCCAAAATTGAAGCAGGCAAAATGGAACTGACGGTGGAAGAACTCAACCTGGCAGATACCATCATCAGCGTCCTCTCCACCGCAGTCGGGCTCATCAAAGACAAACCCGTCAAACTGGTACACGACATCGCCCCCGACCTGCCCACCGTGCGCGGCGACCCGATGCGAGTGCGCCAGGTACTCATCAACCTCATCTCCAACGCCTCCAAATTTACCGAGGAAGGCATAATCACCGTCAGCGCAACCCTCAACACCGCCTCCAACGGCAGGCAGGAAGTCCTCGTCAGCGTCACCGACACCGGTCCAGGCATCTCCCCCGAAGACCAAAGCAAACTCTTCCTCGCCTTCTCCCAGGTAGATTCCTCCCCCACCCGCAAAACCGGCGGCACCGGGCTGGGGCTTTCCATCAGTCACCGCCTGGTGGAAATGCACGGCGGCAAAATTGGCGTACACAGCGCCGTAGGCAAGGGCAGCACCTTCTACTTCACCCTGCCCCTTTACCGCCAACCCCACCCACAGGACGAACAAAAAGTTATCCTCTGCATAGAAGATGACGGGCAAATCCTCAGCCTCTACGAGCGCTACCTCAAACCCAAAGGCTACCAGGTCATTCAGGCGCAAAACCTGCACAACATCAAAGACACCATCAAGCGCATCAAACCCTACGCCGTCACCCTGGATATTATGATGCCCGAAGTAAGCGGCTGGACGATTTTGGAAGAAATTAAAACCGACCCGGACACCAAAAACATCCCCGTCATCATCTGCACCATTGTAGAAGAAGAAGAACGCGGCTTCAGCCTGGGTGCCTCGGACTACCTCCTCAAACCCATCCTGGAAGAAGACCTCATCGCCTCCCTGCAACGCCTGGGCGGCAGCGGGGACATCCGCCAAGTCCTCATCATAGACGACTCCCCGGATGACCTGCGCCTGATGGAAAAAATCGTCAGCGGCAGCGGAAAATACCAGACCAATAGCGCCCTCACCGGTCAAGAAGGGCTGGAAAAAATCGTCTCCCTGCGCCCCGATGCCATCATCCTGGACCTCTTCCTGCCAGACATCAACGGATTCTCCATCCTGGAACACCTCCGCAGCAACGCCAGCCTGCAAGAAATCCCCGTCATTGTCGTCAGCGGGGCAGAACTAACCCAGGAGCAAAAACAACGCCTGGAGGAACTGGGCAAAACCCTCCTGCAAAAAACCAGCCTCTCCGAGCGGGAGCTCTTTGAACATCTCGAAAAATCGCTGGAAAAAGTGAAAAAATACCCCTCCGCGCCCGCCAAAGGAGCCTAAATGTCATTCCGAATTCGCTGTCTCGATTGTGGACACGAAACGCCTTATCACCCACTGACGATTAACTGCCCCCAATGCAAAAGCCAATGGCGAGAAGCCCTCTACGACTACGACCAGGCGGCGGCAGCCTTTACGCAGGAACTCCCCCAACGCCGCTTCGACCTGTGGCGCTACCGTGAAGTGCTCCCCATCCAAAAACCCAATTACGACCTCTACATGGGCGAAGGCGGAACCCCCCTCATCCGCGCCATCAACATGGGCATGATGCTCGGCTGCCCCAACATCTACATCAAAGACGAGCGCCAGGGACCCACCGCCTCCTTCAAAGACCGCCAAGCCGCCCTCACCATCGCCGCCCTCAAAGAAGCCGGAATCACCGAACTTGTCGCCGCCTCCACCGGCAACGTAGCCATCTCCTACTCCGCCTATGCCGCCCGCGCCGGAATCAAACTCTGGGCATTCGTCACCAGCCTCGTCCCCGCCGTCAAAATGCGAGAAATCGCCCTCTACGGCAGTCAGGTCGTCAAAGTAACCGGCTCCTACGACCAGGTTAAACAAATTGCCGCCGAATTTGCCCAACAGCGCGGTCTGTATCACGACATGGGAACCCGCACCATCACCTCCGTAGAAGGCATGAAAACCATCGCCTACGAAATTGCGGAACAACTCACCGAGCAGTTAGGCAAACCAGAAGACGGCTCCCGTTGGCGCACCCCGGATTGGTACATCCAATCCGTCAGCGGCGGCTTGGGACCGGTTGGAGTCGCCAAAGGCTTTCGGGAGATGAAAGACATGGGCTTCATCTCCAAAATCCCCGGCACCATCGCCGTACAGGCGCACGGCTGCGCCCCCATGGTTCACGCCTGGAAAGAAGACAAAGAACAAGCCGCCCCCGTCCAAAACCCCAAAACCCACATCGAAACCCTCGCAACCGGCACGCCGGGGCGCTCTTACGGCTTGCTGCGCCGCGAGATGAAAACGCACGGCGGCGTATTTGAAAGCGTCACCGATGAAGAAGCCTACCGCGCCATGCACGTCCTGGCAAAAATGGAAGGAATCTCCGCCGAACCCGCCTCCGCTGTAGCCTTTGCGGGCCTCTTCAAACTGATTCGCGCCGGAATCATCAAAAACACCGACCTGGTAGTCGTCAACTGCACCGGGCACACCATGCCCGCCGAACCGCTCGTCCTCGGCAGCGGCTGGGCAAGAAACGTCGTCCTGCCCCAACAGCAAGAAGCCCAGGAAAAAACCGAAGAAGAAGGCTTGCTCGCCGCCCTCAGCCGGGTTGCGCCAGACCGCTTCCCCCGCGTAGCCATCATAGACGACACCTTGGATGCCCGCCGCCTTGTCCGGCGCATTCTCCAATCGCAGGGCGAATTTACCATCTTTGAAGCCAGCAACGGGCGAGAAGGGCTGGAGATTGTGCAACGCGAACTGCCAGACCTCATCATCTTAGACCTGATGATGCCAGAAATGGACGGCTTCGCCGTGCTGGATGCCCTAAAAGCCAGCCCCAACACCGCCGAAATCCCGGTCATCGTCTCCACCGCCAAAGAACTCACCGGGGAGGAGAAAAGCCGCCTTCAGGGGCAAATTCAGGCGCTCATGCAAAAAGGCGACTTTATGAGCGATGATTTTTTGGAAGAAGTGAAAACCCTGCTCAAGTGAGCCCGGAATGCAAAACAAAAACAGGCAGCCGAGCGCTGCCTGTTTTGATTCTTCCTGGTTACTTCTCAGCAAATCCTCGGCAGAATCTCGCCCGCCAGCATATCCACCACACGGGTAGAGCCGAGGGCGGTTCTCATCAACACCCGTCCGGCAGGGTCGGCGCTCACCTCGCCAATTTGTACCGTACCTGCGCCATATTTCGAGTGGCGCATCACCTCCAGCGCCGTTTCGGCGCTCTCGCGGGGCAAAACAACCAGCACTTTGCCCTCGTTGGCAATATAAAGGGGGTCAAAACCGAGCATCTCGCACACCGAGGCAACCGCCGGGCGCACCGGCAGGGATTCTTCCTTCAGGGTAATGCAAACACCAGACTGTTTGGCAATCTCGTTCAGGGTGGTTGCCACCCCGCCCCTGGTGGGGTCCCGCAGAACGCGAACCTCCGGGCAGGCGGTGAGCAGTTCTTCTATCAAACCATTCAGGGGAGCGCAATCGCTTTGCACATCGGTTTCAAAGCCCAGTTCGCCGCGTGCCGCCAGCACCGCCACCCCATGGTCGCCCATGGTGCCACTCAGGAGGACGACATCGCCGGGTTTTGCCTGCGCTCCGCTCAGTTTGCGCCCCAAAGGCACAACCCCCACCCCGGCAGTGTTGATGTATAACCCGTCTGCTTTGCCGCGCTGAACTACTTTTGTATCCCCGCTGACAATTTGCACCCCTGCTTCTTGCGCCGCCGCCTGCATGGAGGCAACCACCCGCTGAAGGGTTTCCAGGGGCAAGCCTTCTTCCATAATAAATCCAACCGTCAGGTAGAGGGGTTTTGCGCCCATCATAGCGACATCGTTCACCGTGCCGCAAATTGCCAAATGCCCAATATCCCCGCCGGGGAAGAAGAGCGGGGACACCACATGCGAGTCGGTGCTGAGGGCGAGTTTTCCGGGGGGTAAATCTACCACCGCGCCATCGTCCCCTGCACGCAGGGCGGGGTTATCGAAGGCGGGTAAAAAAGTTTTGCCAATTAAATCTGCTGCCATTTTGCCGCCTGCGCCGTGCCCCAGCACAATTTGTTCGTTGTGCGGCAAGGGCATGGGGCAAACTGCGCCGGTAATATCTAATTCTTCAGTCATGGGTCACTCCACAGGCATAAAATCCAAACCGGAGAGGCTATCTTCCGGGGTTTGGGTGGCGTAGTCTTGTACGGTGTAGTAAACAACCAGTTCCCAGGTCAGTTCAAAGGCTTTCACCTGGTCTGCCGCGGCGAGGCATAGCCCGTCTTGCAGGGCATAACCGGCGGGGCAATATAGGAATTTTTGTTCGGTAGGGTAAAAACATTGGGCGGAGGTGTCGCAGTAGGGTTTGCCCAGCAGGGCTTCCA
>DYNS01000614.1 GCA_020720965.1 Anaerolinea sp.
GCGGGTGATACCGGCGTTGTTCACCAATACGTGCAAACCGCCCTGCTCTTTGGCGCTCTCCGCGCCCTCCAATCCGGCGCGGATGAACTGGCAGGGGCATTGGTTGCGTTTTCGCTGGTCAACCTGGAGGCAACTGCCTTTGTCCTTCTGCTCTTCTTTTTTTGGGCATTCAGCGCTTCGCGTTTGCGTTTGGTGGCAGGTTTTTTAATGACCATCTTTCTCCTCATTCTGCTAGCCTTCCTGCTCATGCCTTCCTGGCTCTTCCCTTATTGGGGGGCGGTACTCTCCGCCTGGCGGCTGGAACTGTACCCATCCACCTTCAGCCTGCTTTCCGGCTGGCTGCCCGGCATTGGAGAAAGGCTGGCGCAAATCATTCTGGCGATTGCCATCGCTCTCGCTTTTATCGAATGGAACGCTGTCCGCGCCAAAGACCTGCCCTGGCTCTACTGGACAGCCTCCTTCACTGCCGCGCTCACCCCCTTCTTCGGCATCGAAACCAACCCCGCCCTGCTGGCATTTACCCTGCCTGGGCTGTTGCTTGCTCTTTCCATCATGCAAACCCGCTGGGGCGTTTTGGGGCAAGTCGCTGCTCTCGTTTTGGCGGCGCTGGTTTTTGGCGGGCTTTGGGCGGCGTATATTTGGCAACTTTGGGCGGTCTTTGTCTTTGTTTACCCCGCCTTTCTCCTCACCCTGCTGTACTGGGTGCGCTGGTGGGCAACCCGCCCCCCTCGCCTGTGGGCAGATATGCTCCATAAATCCGTACTATGAAAAGGCAAGACTACCTCATCCTCTTCTTTGCTGCCCTGGTTTTTACCTCCGCCGTTGCTTTTTTTCAGCATAGCCCCGGCTACATGGACGCTGATTACTACTACGCCGGGGGCTTGCGCTTGGCAGGCGGGCACGGCTTTACCGAAACCTACCTGTGGAACTACCTGGACGACCCCCAGGAACTGCCTCACCCCTCGCATGGATACTGGTTCCCCCTCGCTTCCCTGCTCGCGGCAGGCGGAATGGCGCTCACCGGAAGCCAAACCTTTGTCGCCGCCCGCCTGGCATTCCTCCTGCTGACGGCGCTCACCGCGCCCCTTACCGCCGCTCTCGCATACTCCTTCAACCCCAACCGCTCTCTGG
>DYNS01000298.1 GCA_020720965.1 Anaerolinea sp.
TGCGCCCGTCTTCCAGCACAATTTCGTGATACTTAAGGGGGTTGTCGCTCATCGAATCGAGCATGGCGAGGAAATCTTGATGATGGATTGCCTGGCTGACGGAGGCTCCAATCACTTCGCCTTCTCCCAAGCCGAAAATGCGCCGGGCGGCGGGGTTGATGAGCAGGATGCGTTTTTGCAAGTCTAACAGGATGACCCCGTCCTGAATGCCGTTGATGGTTGTGCCTAATTTGGCGCGTTCTGTTTCGGATTCATGGTATAGCTGCGCGTTTTGAATGGCAATGGCGGCATATTCCGCCAGGAGGGTCATAAGTTTCTCGTGGTGCTGAGAGAAGAGGCGGCGGTTGTGGCGGTTATCAACGCCCAAAACGCCTATCACCTGGTCTTGGGAGCGCAGAGGAACGTAGATGAGGGCGTAAACGAGGTAGGCGGTTTTGATTTTGTTGGGCGAGTCTTCGCTGAAAGAGACAGGCTGGCCGGTGTGAATGACCTGCCCGGCGAGGGTGTCTTTTACCGGCAGGCGGAAGGTTCTGGCAAAGTTTTCTTCAAAATTGCGCCCGGCTCGCATGTAGAGCTCGTTGGTGTCGGGGTCTAGCAGGAGGAGGTGACCTTCTTCCGCGCCGGTGAGTTCGACTGCGGCGGTGACGACACTGGTGAGGACGTTGTCCAGGTCTAGCGAGGAGGTGATTCCGCGCCCCAGATTTACAAGGGTGTCCATTTCGTCCACTCGCTTTTCCAGCGAGGCGGTAGTGCGGCGGACTTCGCGGCGCACCCAGTCTCCCATTTGTTCGGCGCGTTTTTGGCTGCGGCGGATGGAGGCAACGATGTCATCTATCCGCAAAGGGGGGTAGAGGTAGTCGCTAACGCCCATTCGCAGGCAGCGTTTTAGGGTTTCGGGGTTTTCTCCGGCGCCAAAGAGGATGACCGGCATGGTGGGAAAGCGCTCGAAGATGTTGGCGACCAAATCCAGTCCGTTTTTACCGCCGAGCCGCTCGGTGAGGACGGTGAGGCTTGGGTTGGTTTCCAGAAGGGTTTTTTCCAAGGTGTTGGGGTCTCTTGCCAGGGCAACACCATAACCGCCCGCCCTTAGGGCGCGCTCCAATAGCCCCAGGATGGGGGATTCTTCCATTGCCAATAAAATAAGGTCTAGGGGGGGCATGGGGCAATTTTACCGCATTCTAGTTATAAAAAGCCCGCCGCGCAAACGTGGCGCGGCGGGCGGGGAGGGCGACATTCCGACTTTAGCGTATTTGCACAAGCACGGCGCGTACCATCCGCCGGAAGAAGTAATTGCCGCTGAGGGGGTTGTAGCCCTCGCAGGTGAGCAACGTAACCCAATCTTCTTCTTCGTGTTGAAAGACTTTTTGGACGGCGCTGCCAGACCAAAGCCAGCGATTCTCGCGGACTTCGTATATGTATTCCTGTCCGTAGGCGTGAATGCTAAAGCGTTCGCCGTACTTCAGTTTTTTAATCTGCGCGAAGATGCCGGGGGTGTTGTCGGCATCCCAAACGTGACCGGTGAGAACGGTATTGCCCTGCCAGGTGGGGAATGCCGAACCTTGCAGCCAGCCGGTAGATTGCCCCAGCCAGGAGACATCCCACCCGCTGGAGGTTTGAGAAACGCCCACAATGGCGGATTCTACGCCCAGGGAGGGGATTTGCAGCCACAGGTCGGAATATTTGGCGTAGGTGTTGGCGGGGCTGCGGGCGGGGAGGGCGCTTTCGCGTCCGCGTGCGAAGCCGGTGGCGGGCAAAGAAGTTCCGCTGCTGGTGAGGGTGACCACTTCCGCAGCCGCTTGGACGGTGAAGTCGAAGGTGTAGTCTCTGCCGTTGTTGAGGGGGATGCCGCCCGCGTTGACAATGGAGGTGGTGCCGCAGACGTGGAGGCGATAGTTTCCCGCAGGCAGGGCGGAGGGGAGGCTGACCTGAGAAACGAAGGTGGCGGCGTTGTAGGTGACGGAACTGACCGTTTGCAGGGCATCTTCGGTGGAGAGGGCGGCGCAGGAGGTTGTGCTGAACCCGGTGGCGCTGCCTTCTTCCAGCAGCAGGTAATTGGCGGGGTTGGTTACGTCATCCGCGCCGTCATCACCTGCCGGGTTTTGGGCGGCTTCGCTAAAGGTCACAGTGAAGGCGCTGGGTCCGGTGGTGTAGGTGGGTTGGAGGCTGGTTTCTTCTACGGTCAGGATGCTTTCGTATTCGTAGGCACCCATATCACAAACGCCGAGTTGGGGGCGGGCAACGTTGCGCTGGTCTGTGCCTTCACAGGAGACGTTTTCGGCAGCATTGATGGCGGGGCTGCCTTCTTGCAGGGCGTGGGTTTGGGTGTCGCCGCCGTTGTCTGCCAGGGCTGCGAGGTTGGGGCTAACGCCGGTGAGGTTGCCGGTTGTTACACCGCTGAGGGTGCAGCCGGTGATGTTTTGAATAAGGTTGTGCCCCCTGCTGGAGGAAATTTCGCCAAAGCAGTCTGGTCCGCCTATGGGGTCGGTGTTGCCCGACAAAATGGAGTTATCCAGAATGGGGGCTGCCGCCCAGCCCTCGTTAAAAATGCCGCCGCCATCGCCTATGCCGTTGCTATCTGCGTCTGCGATGTTATTGGCGATGGTGACGTTGTTGAGGCTGAGGAGGTTGTCGCGGTAGTAGATGGCGCCGCCGTCTTCGTTGGCGCGGTTGGCGCTGAAGGTGACGTTGGCGAGATGGGCAGATTCATCTACATTGATGATGGACATGGCTCCGCCCCGGACGGCGGCGGTGTTGGCGCGAAAGAAACTTTTGGTAATGTAGAAATTGCCGCTGGAGTCGATGGCGCCGCCGCTGCCGTAGTCGCCGGTGGCGGTGTTGGCTTCAAAACTGGTTTCGTCAATGTTCAGGGAGGGGCTTGCGCCATCCACACCCTGGGCAATGGCTCCGCCGCCGTTACCGTTGGAAGTGTTGGACTGGAAGGCGCTCTTGCGAATGGTGGTATTGCCATAACTGTAGATAGCCCCGCCGCCATGCCCGTTCCCCGTGTGGCTGTTGAAACGAAAATCGCCTTCGGTAATATTCAGGGTGGCGCCAAACTCGTTAAAAATCGCGCCGCCCGCATCGTTGGGATAGCTCGTGCCGTTGGAGACGTTGTTCTGAAAGGTGACGGTTTGAACGGTGAGGTTTCCGGCGTTATAGACGGCGCCGCCGGCATTTGCCAGCCCATTTGCCAGCGTAAGATTGCGGAGGGTAAATTCCGTATTTGATGCAATGGAGAAGAGGCGGTTGGCGCTGCCCCCGCTCAGAATCAGGTTCGGGACGGCGTTGCCGTCTATGACCGTCTGGTGTTTGTCGTCAAAGCCGCCGGTTTGGGCTACCGCGATTTCACCGCTGCTGAAGGTGATGATTAAGCCATCCAGAGATGGGTCAAAAATCACTTCTCCGCCGGGGCAAACACTGCCGGAACTGGCGCTGAAGGCTTCTCGCAGGCTGCCGGAACCGCTATCGGCGGTGTTGACAACGGTGTAAGTATCGGTGCAGAACCAGGCGCTTGCGCCGCGTAAAGGCAGGGCGCTCCAGAGCAAGCCTAACAATAGCCCGAAGGCGACCAAACGGGTAGGACGATTTTTCATTTCATTTCTCCTCATTGTCAAAAGGGTCATTATACACCGACCGAATCTATTCCGGTTGGTATTTTCTCGTTCACTTCGGCGGGCTTCAGCCCTGCCTCTTTACAAAAACCCATCGGATTGCTAAAAGTCGGTTTTTAGCCGGTGGGGAATGGGCTGTGGGGGTGAAGGGAAGCGGATGATTTTTTGAATGTGACATTGTTAAAATAGGTACGATATGTCACCAACAACACATTACCTAAATTTATGCCGTTTCATGGATAATAGTAGAATGCCATCCATCTACCTGACCCCCGCTTCCATTACATACCTGACC
>DYNS01000299.1 GCA_020720965.1 Anaerolinea sp.
GCGCACATCCGGCGTGGGGGCGGCGGGAGCAGCGGGGGTGCAAAAGGTCAAAAACAGGGCAAGGGGCGCAAAAAGCAGGAATTTTCTCATGGGTTCTCCTTAAAAACGGGGGAATGGCGCAAAGTGTACCGCTTATTTGGCAAAAATACCCAGGTGATTTCCCACCGGGCGCTCGCGCCCCGGCAAAAAAAGGTCTATGGGGGAGTTCATGACCCGAATTCCTTCGCCGGGCATCTCTATTGCCAGAGTGGAGGAGCCGCCGCCATCCAGCATGATGGCGTTATCGCCGCCGTAGAACATCATCAGTTCTGCCAGTTCGGCAATGGTGGCGCCCTCGCTGTAAAAAGGCTGACGGCCGTCCACTACAATCAAAATCAGGCGGGTGGCGGGTCCATCCAAACCAACGGCGGTGCGCGGGGCGGTGCGGGTGTCATTCAGGTCTTGAACGGGCTGTTTATTTTGCACCAGCCAACTCATGCCGGAGAGGGCGTTATACACCTTGCGGAGAGGTTTGCCAAAAGAAGCCTCGTTGCGGCTGTTGATGTAAAGCACCGGGGCGCGGGGGCTTAATTCGCCGTAGCCCTTGCCCAGCGAGGCGGCGTACCCCAGGGGGCGCACCGGGTCGCCGAGGTGGGGGTAGTAATCCCATAGAGCGTTAGACCACCAGGGCGTGAATCCGTCCCCGTTGATGGCGACCTGCACCCCAAATTCCCCGGCAAATTGGGAGGTGGTGCGGGCGCGAAGAGGGGTGTCTTTATTGCCTTTTTCTGGCGGGGTGACGAGCAGGCGAATGTTGTCACAGGTTAAATCCACCGTCACAATATGCGCCACCATTGGGCGCGGGGCAATATGCACGCGCCGGTAATAGACCACGCAGGGGTAAATTTCTTCGCGCATTTCCACAGGGGCGGGACGACCCGCATAATAGACAACAACCGAGAGGAAGAAAAGCGCGAGGAACGCCAGCCCGCCAAAGAGGAAGAATCGCCACTTTTTCATGTTTGCACCATTGGTGCAAGAATTCTACCCGTAACCGGTTGACCAACAAATAAGAGTTCTCTCATTCCGCGCCATTTGCGCCTATAATCACAATGGAGGAAAAAAGGTATGATACCCAATCAATGGTACGCAATTTTAGAAAGTTCGGAAGTGAAAACCGGCAAACCCATCGGCGTAACCCGCATGGGGGAAAAACTGGTGGCGTGGAGAAACAGCCAGGGTAAGGTAAGCATCCTGGTAGATAAATGCCCGCACCGGGGCGTGGCGTTGAGCATTGGCGAGCTGCACAACGACCATTTGCAATGTCCTTTTCACGGCTTCGAGTTTGATACAAGCGGGGCTTGCGTTCTCATCCCCGCCAATGGCAAAAACGCCGCTCCGCCCAAAGCCATGCGAGCGCGTGCCTACCCGGCGCAAGAAGCCAACGGATTTATTTACCTGTGGTGGGGAGAAGCCCAAAAAGAATATCCTCCCCTGCCTTTTTTTGAAAGTATTGACGCGGATTTTGTATACAGCACGGTGACAGACCATTGGGCAACCCATTACTCCCGCGCCATCGAAAATCAGTTGGATGTGGTTCACCTGCCCTTTGTTCACAAAACGACCATTGGGCGCGGCAACAAAACCATCGTCAACGGACCTCTCGTGCGGGTGGAAAGCCTGTATCCCCAAGACAACCTGCTCAATTTATGGGTCTATAACGCGGTGGATGAAGGACAAAAACCCCTGCGTGCCTCGGAAATCCCGGAGCCGTCCCGTCACCCTTACCTGCAATTCCGTTACCCCAACATTTGGCAAAACTGGATTGCCGATAACCTGCGGGTCGTGGTGGCGTTTGCCCCCATTGACGAAGAAAATACGCTGATGTACCTGCGCTATTACCACAAAATAAAAACCCCCGGCATTCGGCAGGCGGTAGGCTGGCTGGGAGGCATGGCGAACATCGTCATCGAAAGGCAGGATAAGCGGGTGGTGATTACTCAACAGCCCAAACGCGCCGACCTGGAGATTGGCGAAATTCTTATTCAGGGAGATAGCCCCATCATCACCTACCGCAAAGTGCGCCGGGCGCTGATAGATACCCCCTAGCTCAATCGTTCTGTCGATTCAATGTCCTTGGTGTTCCATCTCCTTAACGCGGTGCAACGATGACACGCACAGTCTGGCTGGCACGCTCGCCACTCAGGGAGGTTTCAAGGGCAACCGGGCTATCCAGAAGTCTATTTGGGTTGTAAATGAACACCACAACCGTCCTATAGGCTGCGTAAGAACGGCAATCGGCATCAAATTGCGCCCGAAAAGCAGTCTCTCGCCACTGAATCTGTGGGCGAAAGAGAATTAGCGTTTCTTCCAGTTCCAGCAAAAAGGCAGCGTCCGTTTCCATCCGGCGAACGCGCTCGTGTTGCACCTGCAAGAGCGCCAGCAATAGGTCGGGCAGAGGAATTTGCAAACATCCGCACGCCTGCAAAGTAGCAACAAAGCGCGGAAAGCGGCGCAAAGCCTGCTCGACAATCAACATGGTGCGGATGCGCTCTTGTGCGCCTACCCGGTTAGGGGTTTCGTAGCGGTGAATGGGTCGGGGCATTTTGCAACTTCCAGAAAAAAGGGGCTATCCAAAAAGATTTTTTGGATAGCCCCTGAGTTATTCGGCTTCGGCTTTCCGCATCTCGGTAAAAGAGCGGATGGAGACTTCCAGCATGGATAAATCTGGTTCGCGGGTAGTGAGGCTTTGCAGCGCCAGGTTAGGACGAATCATCCAGCGCACCCAAGCCCAATGCAGGTGATTCGCCGTCCAGCGGATGTATTCCACCGCCACCCCCGCCAGCAAGGGAATGAGCAGAATGCGCCCCAGTACCTGCCAAAACCAGGCTAAAGGGTGTAGCAGGCTGAAGGCGAAGATGGAAAGAATCAGCAGGGTGAGTAAAAAGGAGGTTCCGCAGCGGGGATGTTCCAGCGGAAATTGGGCAACGTTCTCCGGTGTGAGTTCCACGCCCGCTTCAAAAGCGTTGATGGTTTTATGCTCCGCGCCGTGATATTGAAACACGCGCTGAATATCCGGCATTTTGCCAATGCCCCAAATGTAGCCGACTGCGATGATGAGCCGGGCAATGCCTTCAAATAGGGCAATTGTCCAGACATTGCCCTGCTGCCCCCAGCCCAGAAGAGCGCCCAACCAATCTGCCAGCCTGCCAACCCCGTAGGGCGCGAGAAAGAATAGACCGATGGAGAAGAGGAGAGAAATGCCGATGGTGAGGTAAAGGGCGGGTCCTTCCAACTTTTCATCTTCTCCGGTTTGGGTGTTGGCGGAGATGGTGAGGGCTTTCATGCCGAGAGCGAGAGCATCCGAAAGGAGGATGACCCCGCGCAAGAAGGGGATTTTGGCAAAGGCAGATTGATACAAGCCGGAGAGTTTTTCGGTATGCACCACAATTTCGCCGTTGGGGGCGCGCATGGCAATGGCAAGGGCTTTTTGTCCGCGCATGAGAACGCCCTCGATGAGCGCCTGCCCGCCGTAAGTGATGATTCTATCTTCCATGAAGTGTTTTCCTTTGGTGAGAAATTAAGCCAGCCCGTTGATGAGAAAAGGACCCAAGCCGCGTACCACAAAAGCGGGCAGACGCTTCCAAACCCGGATGGCGAGTTGGAATTTGGGGTTCTTTTGGTTCAGGGCAGGGAGGTCCGCGCCAGGTTGGAGAGCGTACCAGTAAGCAAGCGGCAGGACGCGGGGCTTCCACTTGCGTTTGAAGGTTTCGTTGCCAGAGCCAATCAGGCTGCGCCCCAAGTCGAAAAGGCGAAAATCACTCAGGGCGTAATGGAGGATGACCTGCCAGTATAAAAATTCTCCGGCGTATTCGGCGCGGTAAGCGCGGAGGATGTTGGCGTGCAGGTTGGTGACGGTATTGCCC
>DYNS01000300.1 GCA_020720965.1 Anaerolinea sp.
TACCCGGCATTGAACACCGCCCGCACCGGAAAAGAACCCGCCAAACGCGCCGTTTCTGCTTCCACCTGGTCTTGCCAGCCCCCGCTCACCACCAGCATCTCCGGCGCTTCAGTTGTCTGCGCCGCGTAAAAGAGAGTCTCCGTCACCTGCCCCAGCACGGTTGTTTTGCCCCAGGGTAGCAGCATCTTGGGCGTACCCATCCGCCTGGAAAGCCCTGCCGCCAAAATGACCACTCCCAATCTCATTCCTGTATGCCCCAGGCAAGCAGTTTGCGATAGTCCTCTTCTGTATCCACATCCAGCAGCAGACTTTCATCCATCCAGGGGATGTAGCGCAGCGGATACTGCCGGAAGAGAACCCGTCCGCCGGCATCTCCCTGAATGGTGAGTAAATCATCAAAGACGGTTTGGTCGAATAAAACCGGGTTGGCGCGCCGGTCTGCGGCGAGGGGGGCGAGGATGGGAGCCAGGCTTTGGGCGTGCTGCTCCATGAGTGCCTGCAAAAGATGAATATTGACCTGGGGTTGGTCTGCCAGCAGGAAGATTGCCCCTCCGACCCCGGCAAATTGGCTTTGCAGGGTCTGCACCCCGGCGCGGACGGAGGCGCTTTGTCCACTTTGCCAGTGGGGGTTATGCAGAAGATGCAGGTTGGGCAAATCTATCAGCGCCGCCTCCACCTGGGGTGCATACGCGCCGGTGATGACGATGACCGGTGATAAACCGGCTTGCAGAGCGGTCTTTGCCACCCGGCGCACAAAAGGCTCACCCTGGTAGGATAGGAGTTGTTTGGGTTTGCCCATGCGTTTGGCTTCGCCTGCCGCCAAAATGACCCCGGCGACCCTTTCTTTTGCGGCGTAAATTTCCCCTTTTTGCAGGCTGGCAACCAGGACGGCGTGGTAGGAGGGCAGAATCTCTTGCGCCATTTGCCCGGCAGCGGCTTGCAGGAAGGGCGTTTCTGCCTGGTTGAGCAGGGCAACCCGCCTTGCGCCGGATGGAATGTTTTTTAACCCGCCTTGCGGGTGTTGGAGCAGCCGGGTAAGGTGTTGGGGTTGAATGATTTGGTTTAATGGCAGCCCTGTGAGGGCGGAGAAAATTTGCGAGCGATGTACGTTTTCTTCGTTGAGGGGTTTTCCCAGGGTGGTTAGCCCTATCAGCGTTACGCAGAGTTCGGTAAACAGGGGCAGATTCGGTTCGTGGTCTGCCGGGGCTTTGAGCATTTTTTGGCGAGCGCCATCCGCTTCCAGCAGGAGGGGCAGGTTGTTATCCTTTGCCATCTGGTGCAGGGTTTGCAGTTGGTTGGCGGTTAAGCCGCCAAGCCGGTTGGTTTGGGGGTCTAAAAGCCCGGTGTAGAGGGTATGAGGGGCGCTGGGGGGCGGGGGCGGGCTGCCGGGGGGCAGGCTGATGTGTTGACTGGCGGATTGGGCTTGCCAGCCGCCCATGTGACAGGCGGCAGCGAGCAGGGCGGAGGGGTATTCCTGGGCGAGGGTGAAGAGGGAGGTGGTTTTTCCGCCTGCGCCGCTGAGGGCGATGACGCTGTTGGGTTTGGCGCGAAGGGCTTGGCGCAGGTTAAGGCTCATGGTTGGCTGAGGAGGGCTTCCAGTACCGCGCCGCCAATGGCGAGGGCTTTGTCGGAGACGAGGAAGCAGTATTCGCGCTGGTTGCGGGGGTCTATATCGCCGATTTTTGTGCCGAGGGGGATGTGCAAGCCGGAGTGGAGTAACCCGCGTACAACGCCTTGCAGGGGGGCGGTTATGGGCTGCCCGCCGACTTGGGCAACAACTTGCCCTGCCTGAACATGGTCTCCGATGGAGGCAAGGGTTTGCATTTCTCCGGTGCAGGGGGCGCGTAAGACGCGGCGCGGGTCGCCTTCGGGTTGGCGGCTGTCGGTGTTGGCGGTGCCTTGCCAGTAGACTCGCCCCAGGGTGTGCCCGCGTTGGGTTTCGATGAGGGCGTGTACGTCTTTTCCGGCGGTGAAGCCTGGTCCCAGCCCGATGTGCAGGCGGGGCTGAAAGGGCAAGGGTTCTGGCGCGGTTTTGAGCAGGCGGGCATCGATGACGATGGGCGGGGCGAGGGCGGCGAGGGTGTGGATGTGCGGGTCTATGAGTACGGGGATGTGGCGTTGGGCGAGGGTTGCTTCTGCCTGGGGCAGGTTGTGTACCAGGGTGGCGGTGATGTCTTCTACCTGCCAGGTGTTTTCGTACACGGCTTCGCAGAAGGAGACTGCCCGCCGGACGGCGAGGGGTTGGGGTAGTTCGGCGATGAGGACGGGGTAGCCGGCGTGATGCAGGCGCAGGGCTACGCCGCTTGCCAGGTCGCCGCCGCCGCGCAGGAGGATGGGTTGGGTTTGCATGGGGGCATTATGCCATAGTTGTGGGGTTTAGCCGGTGTTTTTTAGCCCGGCGGCGATGCCGTTGATGGTGAGGACGATGACCTGGCGGAGCGATTCGGCGGCGGGGCTGTTGGGGTCTGGCAGCGAGCGCAGTCGGCGCAGGGTTTCGATTTGCAAGAAGTTGAGCGGGTCTATGTAGGGGTTTCTCAGGCGGACGGCGTTTTGAGTGGCGGGTTCTTCATCCAAAAGGTTGGGGTGGGCGCTAATGGCGAGAATTGCCTGGGTGGTGCGCTCGTATTCTGCCCGGATGTTGCCCATGAGTTGGTTGGCGAGGCTTTGGTTGGGGGTCAGTTGGGCGTAGAGGGCGGCGATGTCCATGTCGGCTTTGAGGAGGGAGATTTCGCTGTTGTTGAGCAGGGTTTGGAAGAGCGCCCAACCTTTGTACATTTCTTGCAGGAGGGGCAGGTCTGAAATGGCGCGGATGCCTGTGCCTAGCCCGTACCAGCCGGGCAGGTTGTAGCGGCTTTGCATCCAGGAGAAGACCCAGGGGATGGCGCGGATTTGTGCCAGGTCGGTGGCGGCAGCGCGGGAGGCGGGGCGGGAGCCGATTTGCAGGCGTTTGATTTCGTCTATGGGGGTGGCGGTTTGCCAGAAGTCTAGAAAGCCAGGGGTTTCGTAGACGAGTTGGCGGTAGGCGAGGTGAGCGGCGGCGGACATTTGATTCAGGGCTTGTCGCCAGCGCTGGGGGATGGGTGCAGGGTCTTCTGTTGGGGCGCTGGCGAGGAGAACGGCGTTGGCTATTTGTTCGAGGTGGCGGTGTGCCAGGGTGGGGTTGGCGTAGCGGGAGGCGATGACTTCTCCCTGTTCGGTGACGCGGAAGCGCCCGTTGATGCTGCCTGCCGGTTGGGCGCGGATGGCGCGGTTGGCGGGTCCGCCGCCTCTGGCGACTGTTCCGCCCCGTCCGTGAAAGATGGTGAGTTGGATGTTGTGCTGCCGGGAAACGCGGGTGATTTCTTCTTGTGCCTGGTAAAGCATCCAGTTTGCCATCAGGTATCCGCCGTCTTTGTTGCTGTCGGAGTAGCCAATCATCACCATTTGGTGATTTTGGTTTTGTTGGATGTGTTGGTGGTAGAGGGGATGGGTGTAGAGGCTTTGCAGGGTTTGGGGGGCGAGGCGCAGGTCTTCTACGGTTTCAAAGAGCGGACAAATTTGCAGGTTGGGGGTTTGCCCTGCCCATTGAGAGAGCAGGAGGACGGTGAGGACATCGGCGGCGGAGTGGGTCATGGAGATGATGAAAGGTCCCATGAGTTCGCTGCCGTAGATGTGGTGGACTCGCTGGATGAGTTGAAAGACTGCCCAGGTTTCGGCGGTGGCGGGGGTAACGCCGGGGCGGGCGGAGAGTTCTGGCGCGGAGGATTTCTGCCAGGGCGGCATTGAGGCGGGTGGATTCTTCTCGAATATCCAACCTAGCGGTGTGCAAGCCGAAGATTTCGATTTGGCGTAGGAGGGTTTGCAGTTCCTGGGTGTAAATTTGGGCGGGCAGGCGGGCGGCGATATGTTGCAGGGGAA
>DYNS01000024.1 GCA_020720965.1 Anaerolinea sp.
GGTGCGGGTGCAGGTTGGCGCAACCGTGTGGCAGACTTCGCTCTTCCCCAAGGACGGGCGTTATCTTGTTCCCCTCCGCGTAAGCGTGCAAAAGGCGGAGAATTTGCATCAGGGGCAGAGGATTTCCCTGGCGCTGGAAGTGGGCGGGCTGTAGGTATTTCTTTAGGCTGCCGCAAACTGACTGTTATACAACTCGGCGTAGAAGCCGCCTTTTTGCAGCAGGTCTTCGTGCCTGCCTTGCTCCACAATGTCACCTTCTTTTAGTACCAGTATCCAATCTGCATCGCGGATGGTGGAGAGGCGGTGGGCAATAACAAAACTGGTGCGCCCGCTCATCAGGCGGCGCATGGCTTCTTGAATCAGCAATTCGGTATGGGTATCGACCGAGCTGGTCGCTTCATCCAAAATGAGCATGGGCGGGTTGCTGAGGAAGGCGCGGGCAATGGTGAGAAGTTGTTTTTGCCCGGCAGAGATGTTACTGGTTTCCTCGTTGAGGGTCATCTGGTAGCCGCCTGGCAGGGCGCGGATGAAGTGGTCGGCGTGGGCGGTTTGGGCGGCGGCAATGACTTGTTCTTCGGTGGCGTTTTCTTGCCCGTAGCGAATATTCTCCAAAATGGTTCCGTTAAACAGCCAGGTATCTTGCAGCACCATGCCAAACTGACGGCGCAGGTCGGCGCGGCGGTAGGCGCGAATATCCTGCCCATCCAACAGGATGGCTCCGGCGTTTACATCGTAAAAGCGCATGAGAAGCTTGACGAGGGTGGTTTTACCTGCGCCAGTCGGTCCCACAATGGCAACCCGTTTGCCCGGTTGCACATGAGCAGAAAAATTCTGGATGATGGTTTTTTCCGGGCTATAGCCAAACTGCACCTCCCGAAACTCCACCTGTCCCTGGGCGCGTTCCAGCGCCAAAGGAGATTCGGCTTCCGGGGCTTCTTCCTTCTCTTCCAAAAATTCAAAAACCCTCTCGGCGGCGGCGGCGGTTTGTTGCAAAACGTTGGAGATGTTCGCCAACTGCATGAGAGGCTGGTTAAACGAGCGCACATATTGGATGAAGGCTTGAATATCCCCCACCGTAATTGCCTGGCGCACTGCCAGATAGCCGCCCACCACCACAACCCCTACATAACCCAGGTTGCCCACAAAGCTCATCATCGGCATCATCACCCCGGAAAGGAACTGTGACTTCCAGGCGGTGACGTAGAGGGTGTTGTTGAGGGCGCTAAAGGTCTCAATGCTGCGGGCTTCTGCGCCAAAGGCTTTTACCTCGGTGTGACCGCTGAACATTTCTTCGATATGCCCGTTGACATGCCCTAACGTATCCTGCTGTTCGCGGAAGTAACCCTGCGAGCGCCGCACGATGAATTGCACAATCCCCAACGTGAGGGGGATGATGAGCAGGCTGACGAGGGTCATCTGCCACGAGATGCTGAACATCATCAGCAACACGCCCACCACCGTAACAACCGAAGAAATAATTTGCGAAAGACTCTGGCTCAGGGTCTGGTTCACCGTATCCACATCGTTGGTGACGCGGGAGAGAATTTCGCCGTGATTGGTTCCGTCAAAATAGCGCAGCGGCATCCGGTTCACCTTCTCGGAAATATCGCGCCGAAAACGGTAGGTAATATCCACTGCCACGCCGGTCATCACCCAGCCCTGAATGTACGCCAAAATCGCCGAAAGCAGGTACAGCGCCAGGGCGCTGAGCAAAATTTGCCCAATGGCGGCAAAATCGATTCCTGCGCCGCCGCCAGCCATCTGCGCTGTCACACCCTCGAAGAGTTTGGTGGTGGCGTTGCCCAAAATTTTGGGTCCAAAAATGGAGAATATTGTCGAAGCAATCGAAAGCGCAATGACGAGCGCCGTCACCGCCTTGTACGCGCCCAGGTAGCCCACCAACTTGAGCATGGTTCCCTTAAAATCGCGCGCCGATTCGCCCTTCATCATTGCCATCGGTCCGCCTCGCCCCATCGGACCTCCATGCCCTCCGCCCATTGCTCCTTCGCGGCGCGGGGTTGCATTTTTATTCGGTGTAGAGGCGTTCATGCCAATTCCTCCTGACTTAATTGCGAGAGTGCAATATCTCTGTACACGGTACAAGTCTCCATCAATTCGCGATGAGCGCCTTTGCCCACAATCCGCCCTTCGTCCAAAACAATAATTTGCTCGGCATCCTTAATAGTTGCCACCCGCTGCGAGACGATGAAGACCGTACTTTGCGCCACAAACTGTTTTAGAGCGCGGCGCAGGGCGGCATCGGTCTTAAAATCTAGAGCCGAGAAACTATCGTCAAAAATGTAAATGGGAGCGCGGCGCACCAGAGCGCGGGCAATTGCCAATCGCTGACGCTGACCGCCGGAAACATTCGTCCCGCCCTGAGAAATCTCTGCCTGCATCCCCTCCGGGCGCGAAGTGAGAATTTCCCCGCCCTGAGCGGCTTCCAGGGCTTGCAGCAGTGCCTCCTCTGAGGCAGTTTGCCCGCCAAAACGCAGGTTGCTTTCAATCGTCCCGGTGAACAGGTTGCTGCGCTGAGGCACATAGCCAATTTGGGCGCGTAACTCTGCCTGCGGCACCGAGCGAATATCCACTCCGTCCACTTTCACCGCGCCGGAGGTTACGTCATAAAAGCGGGGGATGAGCCGCACAATGGAAGATTTTCCAGAGCCGGTTGTGCCGATGAAGGCAGTCATTGCGCCGGGGCGGGCAGTGAAGCTGATGTCGTGCAGTACGTCTTCTTCCGCATCCGGGTAGTGGAAGGAGACGTTTTCAAAACGCACCTCCCCGCCAAAAGGTTGGGCAAAATGCTGCGGTTCCTGCGGCTCGGCAATGGTCGGCTTTGTTTCCAGCACTTCCGCAATCCGGTCTGCGGAGACAGAGGCGCGGGGCAGGATGATGAACATCATGGACATGAACATGAAGGCGAAGAAGATTTGCATGGTGTACTGCATAAACGCCATCATATCGCCCACTTGCATTTGCGCGTCTGCCACCTGGTACGCGCCCACCCACACCACCAACAAAGAGACGGCGCTCATCAGGAACATCATCACCGGCATCAAAATCACCATCACGCGGCTGATGAAGAGCATGTTGGCGGTCAAGTCACGGTTGGCATGGTCGAAGCGTTTTTCTTCAAAGGGTTGGCGGTTAAAGGCGCGGACGACCATGATGCCTATCAGGTTTTCGCGCATCACCCGGTTCAGGTTATCGGTAAGGGTCTGAATGCGCTTAAAGCGTGGCAGGGCAACCGCAAAGACGGAAAGAATCATGCCGAGCAGTAAAGTGACCATGAGGGCGATAATCCACCACATGGAAGGGGCGGTATTGAGGGCACGTATCATCCCGCCGATGCCGATGATGGGGGCGTAGAACACCATCCGCAAAATCATCATCGTCACCATTTGCAGTTGGGTTACATCGTTGGTGGCGCGGGTGATGAGGGAGGCGGTGGAGAATTTTTCAATTTCTGCGTTGGCAAAATGCGAGACGCGCACAAACACCCCTTCTCGCAGGTCTCGCGCCACCCCTGCCGCCACCCGCGCCGAGATAAGCCCGACCAAAATGGTGGCAGTGACGGAGATGAAGGTGATGAAGAGCATGATGGCGCCGGTTTGCAGGATGTAGTTGCTTTGGGCAGTGGCTAAATCCATCCCCAGGGCTTGGTATTCCGCTTTGGTGGCGGCAATGCTCATTTGGATGGTTACGCTTTCGCCCAGGGCGGCAAATTGTTGTTGCAGGGCGGCGCTCATGGCGGCGCGTTGGTCGGCGGGCATTTGCTCCAGCAGGAGGAACAAGTCTGTGCCGGGGGGCAGGGCAGAAAGGTTGAAGCCAAGAGCCTGCCCCAAAACGGCGGCGCGCTGCGGGTCGGTTTGGATTTGTTGCAGGGCGGAGATGGCTAACAGGCTGCGCGAGAGAATCGGCTCCAGGGCGGCGCGTTCTTCTTCTTCCAAAGGTTGCAGGAGATAAATCTCCTGCCCGTTTTGGAGGGGGTACAGCGCCGGGTCGGATTCTGTTTGCAGGAGGTAAGCCGCCTGCACCCGCTCTTGTTCCTGTGAGTTGAGGAATAGGCTGAGGCGCTGATAGGTGACGGGGCGCAGGGCGGTGGGCAGAACCTCTGCCACGCCGCCTTGTTGAATGCCGATATTGACGATTTTGGAGAGGTAGTCTGGCAGGGTGAGGTCTGCATTGGCTTGCACAAACAGCAGAAGTACCGAAGCCAGAATGGGCAGGGTGTAGCGGCGAATGTAGGGGAAGAGTTTGAGCATAGGTTTGTTTTAGCTTTCCAGTTGGTTTGCCTTTTGGATGAGAATTTGCAAGGCGGCGCTGACTTGTTCCTGTTCGGCGGGGGGCAGGCGTTCTGCCAGTTCTTCCAGCCAACCCTGACGGGCTGCCATGCCCTCCCGCACAATTTGCTCTCCGGCGGGGGTGAGGACGACCCTTTTGTTGCGCCGGTCTGAGGGGTCTTCTGTCCGCAGGGCAAGCCCTTGTTGCACCAGTTTTTCCAGCAGTTGGCTGGCGGCGGCGGAGGTTACGCCCATTTCTTCGCCCAGGTCTGTAATTCCGCAGGTGCCTTTGTGGTGAATGCGGAGCAGGGCGTTGAGCTGCGCCAGGGAGTGGTTTTTCTCTTTGGCGTAGAGCATAAAGTTCCGCATGGAATGGCGCATGACAACGCGCATCCACTCGTGCAGGGTTTGGTTGAGAGGGGGGGACATTGGTTTAGCCTTCTTGATAGTTAAGCGGGCTGAAATATAAAGTCTGCTTTTGTATTTGTCAAGGTGGGGGAAACAAAAAAGACGAGGCGACTTCTGCCTCGTCTTTTTTGTAGTCTTTCTCTTAGCCCAAAAGGGTCGCCGTCAGGCGAATCTCTGCCCCTGCCAGCACTTTGGAAACCGGGCAACCGGCCTTGGCGGCGGCGGCTTTTTCCTGAAAGGCTTCTGCGCTCATGCCGGGGATTTCGGCTTCGCAGTTGAGTTCAATCAGGCTGATGGTCGGTCCTTCGGTCAGGTGAACGGTGGCGCTCGTGCGGATGCTTTCTGCCTTAAAACCTTCTTTGCTGAGCAGGGCAGAAAGGAACATGGAGAAGCATCCGGCGTGGGCTGCGCCAATTAACTCTTCCGGGTTGGTTCCGGGTCCGCTTTGAAAGCGGGAAGCAAAGGTGAAGGGACCTTCGTAAGCGCCGCTGCCTAGCTTCATGCTGCCTGCGCCTTCTTTCAATGTGCCTTTCCATTCGGCGTAAGATGTACGGGTGGTCATGGGGTGTCCTCTTTTTTTTGTGGATGGTTTGGGTGCAATGAGGCTAGTATAGCATGTATTTGGATAATTTTTATCAAAATAATATTAAAAAAATTCACTCGTTTCCCCTAAATTCTTCCATCGTTGCGTGCCCCGGCTGAGAGATTCCCTCCCGTTTTAGCACTTTGGCAAGGGTCATCCAGATAATTTTGACATCCAGCCCCAGACTCCAATGCTCCACGTACCACACATCCAACCGGAACTTTTCCTGCCAGGTGAGGGCGTTGCGCCCATTGACCTGCGCCCAGCCGGTGATGCCGGGCAAAACCTCGTGCCGGCGGGCTTGTTCGGGGGAGTAACGCGGCAGGTATTGCATCAGCAGGGGGCGGGGTCCTACCAAAGACATCTCCCCGCGCAGGACGTTGAACAGTTCTGGCAGTTCGTCCAGGCTGCTGGCGCGTAAGAAACGCCCCAGAGGGGTAAGGCGCTCAGCATCGGGCAGTAAGGCTCCATCCTCATTGCGGGCATCCGTCATTGTCCGAAATTTGTAGATGTAGAAGGGTGTGCCCCCATAGCCGGGGCGTAACTGCTTAAAAAAGACCGGCTTGCCATGTTGCAACCTCACCCAAATGACCAGCAGGAGCAAAAGGGGAGAAAACAGCAGGAGGGCAAGCAGAGCAAAGAACAGGTCGAAGGCGCGTTTGGCGAGGGGAATTTTGGGCATGGGTTTAGGGGCAAAATTCTACCATGCAAAACTTTTACGCGCTTCACAGGTGCTTTGGGTATAATCTCTTTGTGCAAGCAAAATGGAGAAAAAAATGAACGAGAAAATTCTAATTATCGAAGACGACCAGGCAATCCTTAAACTTTTGCAGCGCGGGCTGGCATACGAGGGCTATATGGTGGATGTCGCCACCGATGGGCGCACCGGGCTTAACCTGGCGCGGGACCGCAGCCCCGACCTGGTTGTGCTGGATTGGATGCTGCCCGGCATGGACGGGTTGGAAGTTTGTCATCGTCTGCGCCTGGGGGGCAACATGCCCATTCTCATGCTCACCGCTAAAGACACCATTCAAGACCGGGTGCAAGGGTTGGATGCCGGGGCGGATGATTACATGGTGAAACCCTTCAACCTGGATGAGCTCCTCGCCCGCATCCGCGCCCTGCTGCGCCGCACCCAGCCAGAACGGGTTCAGGTTCTTAAATTTTCCGACCTCACCCTGGATACCGGCTCCCGCGAAGCCACACGCGGCAGCAAACTGATTCAACTCACCGCAAAAGAATATGAACTGCTGGAATTGTTCATGCGTCACCCCAAGCAAGTCCTCACCCGCGAAGTCATCTTCGACCGGGTGTGGGGCTACGACTTTGGCGGAGAAAGCAACGTGCTGGAAGTGTACATTCGCTACCTGCGCCAGAAACTGGACGACAACGAAAGCCTGCCTCGCCTCATCCACACCGTGCGCGGTGTGGGGTACGTCCTGCGAGAAACCGCCTGAAAACCACTCTCTCCCCATCCCCTCCACCCGGAGGGGATTTTTTAGCCTTCTCTCATCTGCCCCGCGTATAATCGCTACATGTCTCTCCGCGCCCGTCTTACCCTCTTATACGCTTCCCTGCTCGGCGGCATTCTGTTGCTTTTTGGGGTACTGGTCTACGTCCTCGTCAGCGCCCTGCTCTTAGACCAGGTAGACCGCACCCTTACCCAAACGGCGCGTAATATTTTACAAAACTCCCGCGTGGGCGCAGTGGGGGAACTCAACGTCCTCAGCCTGCCCTCCCTGGAACTCAGCGCCAGCGTGTATATCCAATACTGGGATAGCGCCGGAAAACTGCAAATGGCATCGCCGGGCATACGCGGCATTACCCAACCTCTGGATGCCCTCGACCTGACCTCCATCAAGCCCGTCTTTCGGGATATTTACATCCAAAACGCCCATCTGCGGGTTCTCACCGTGCCTCTCGTGGCGGGGGCGCGCCCGGTTGGGACTCTGCAAGCCGCCACCAACCTGGGGCTGGTAGATTCGATTCGGGGGAGCTTACTCACCATCCTGCTCAGTCTCACCGTTGCCTCCATGGCAATTGCCGCCGCCGCCTCCTGGCTCTCCATCGAACAGGCGCTTGCTCCCCTGCAAACCGCCACCGAAACCGCCGAACAAATTACCCGCGCCGATGACCTCTCCCGCCGCATTCCCTATCACGGCGCAGCGGAAGATGAAATTGGCTCCCTGTTACAGGCATTTAACCGCACCCTGGAAAGGCTGGAGAACCTCTTCACCTCCCAGCAGCGTTTTTTGGCGGATGTCTCTCACGAACTCCGCACCCCGCTGACCGTCATCAAAGGCAACGCCGATTTAATCCGCAAATTCGGTCCAGACGAAGAATCTCTCGCCTCCATCAAAGAAGAAGCCGACCGTCTTACCCGCATGGTGGGTGACTTGCTTCTGCTGGCGCAAGCCGAATCCGGCGCTTTGCCGCTTACCTTGCGTTCTTTGGCATTGGATGAGTTGGTGACGGATGTTTTTCAGCAAATGCGGGTGCTGGCAGGCGAAAAAGTGCGCCTGAAACTGACCGAAATTGATATGATTCTGGTGCAAGGCGATAAAGACCGCCTCAAACAAGTCCTCATCAACCTCATCTCCAACGCCATCCAATACACGCCTCCTGGCGGGAACGTGTACGTCAGCCTTGCAAAAGCCGGAGCCTTTGCCCGCCTCATCGTGCGGGATACCGGACCAGGCATCCCCGCCGCCGATTTGCCCCACATCTTCGACCGCTTCTACCGGGGCGAAAAATCCCGTACCCGCTCTAAAGGCAGCGGGTTTGGCTTGGGGCTATCCATTGCCTCCTTCATCGTTCAGGCGCACGGCGGGCGCATCGAAGCCAGCGCCCAGGAAGGCGCAGGCACAACCTTTGCCGTGTACCTGCCCCTGGAGGAATAAAAATCCCCTGCCGCCCAAAGGCGCAGGGGAGGTACGAGTCGGGTTGGGGGGCGTGCCTAATGCCCGGCGGCAAACTGAGCAAAATTGGTGGAGCGCAGCCGGGTCACCAACTCATCCTGGGCGTCGCACCAAATGGGGCGCAGAGGGCAATCCCCGCTAAAAGAGCAGGCACCTGCGTCATTGACGCATTCGTTCAGCGCAATGGGTCCGTCAATGGCTTCCACAACATCCAACAGGGTAATGTCTTTGGGTGCGCGAGCCAGAGTAACGCCGCCCCTCGCCCCGCGTGAAGTTTGTAAAAGCCCGGCAATGGACAACTGCGAAATAATTTTTGCCAAAAACGAGGGCGGAATGCGCTGCTCTTGGGCAATTTGGCTGGTTGCGGCGCGTTCTTCCGGCGCGAGTTTGGCAATATGTAACACAGCGCGGATGGCATAGTCGGCTTGGCGGGTAATTTGCATGGGTTGCCTCTGATTATTCTGCTAAGTTTATCTTTTTTATAAAAAAGGTAAATTTCACCTGTATAAGCCATATTTTATGGGCGGGCGTACAACTTCACAAGTGAACATCGTCACCCATATGGGATGACCTTTTGCCAGCAAAACCCCGCGCCAAACTCTAATCAGATTCATACGATGACCGTTTGGGCTTTTTTGGTACAATCAATCCCGACCTTTCTTGTCGAATTGGTTGAGGAGTTATTAATTTATGGCAGCAATGGAACGCTTTACCCAAAGAGCTCGCCGGGTGCTAACCCTGGCTCATACCGAGGCTGAACAGTCTCGGCATACTTACGTTGGAACAGAACACCTTCTCATCGGGCTGATGGAAGAAGAAGGCGGCATTGCCGGGCGAGTCCTGCGCGAGATGGGGCTGGATTCTCAGCGCCTGCGCGAGATTGTTCAGCGCATTAGCCCGCCCGGAAAAACCGCCCCCGAAGGGAAGATTGAACTTTCTGCCGATACGCAGCAAGTGCTGGAATACGCAGTGGATGAAGCCCGCCGAATGGGGCATCACTACATTGGCACGGAGCATTTGCTTTTGGGGCTCATCCGCACGGATGGACCCGCCATGGAAACCCTGCGCCGCCTGGGCATTACCCCGGATGAAATCCGCCGCCAAACCCGGCGCATTTTGCAGGAATCTTCTCCCAGCACACCGCCCGCCAACCCGCCCAACCTTCCGGGCAGGGAACCCGCTCGTGCCGCAGCCGGTCAGTCTCAGCCCCAGGGCAAGACCCCGCTGGTGGACCAACTGGCAACCGACCTGACGAGCAAAGCCGAGCAAGCCAAGCTGGACCCTGTCATTGGCAGACAGATGGAAATTGAGCGGGTCATCCAGATTTTGGCGCGCCGCACCAAAAACAACCCCGCCCTCATCGGCGAGCCGGGGGTGGGTAAAACTGCCATTGTGGAAGGGCTTGCTCAACGGATTGTGGATGGAGACGTGCCAGCCCCGCTGATGAACAAGCGCGTGCTTCAGTTGGATGTCGGCTCTTTGGTTGCCGGGACCATGTACAGGGGTCAGTTTGAAGAGCGACTCAAGCGCGTTATAGACGAAATGAAACAATCCGGGTCGATTCTGTTCATAGACGAGGTTCACATGCTGGTCGGGGCAGGCGCAGCCGGTTCCAGCGTGGATGCTGCCAATATTCTCAAACCCGCCCTCTCGCGGGGAGAGCTTCAGGTCATCGGAGCAACGACCCTGGATGAATACCGCAAACACATCGAATCGGATGCGGCGCTGGAGAGGCGTTTCCAGCAGGTGCAGGTGGACGAACCCTCCGAAGCCGAGACGATTGAAATTCTGAAAGGGATTCGCGGCGCTTACGAGGAACATCACAAACTGGTTATTTCAGACGAAGCCCTGGTCGCCGCCGCTCATCTTTCCAGCCGTTACGTTACCGAGCGTTTTCTGCCGGACAAAGCCATAGACCTGATTGACGAATCCTCCTCGCGGGTGCGGATGTATAAATCCCCCGCCGCCAAGCAGGCAAAAGACCTCTTCTCGCAACTGCGGGAGGTGCGCCATAGCCGCTCTTTGGCGCAGGAAGAAGGCAACCAGGAAGAAGTGCGAACCTGGCAGGAGCGCGAAATTGGCATCGAAAATCAGTTGGAGCGTTTGCGTACCGGTTGGGATAGGGCAACCAGCCCGGTTGTCACCGCCGAGGACATTGCCGAGGTTGTGGCAATGTGGACAGGCGTTCCGGTGATGCAAATTGCCCAGGAAGAATCCGAGCGCTTGCTGCGGATGGAGGACGAACTGAAAGCCTCCATCATCGGGCAGGATGACGCCATTGTCGCCATCTCCCGCGCTGTGCGCCGCGCCCGCGCCGGGTTAAAAGACCCGCGCCGCCCCATCGGCTCTTTCATCTTCCTCGGACCAACCGGGGTGGGTAAAACCGAGCTGACCAAAGCCCTGGCAAAGTTTATGTTCGGCGCAGAAGATGCCGCTTTGCAGTTGGATATGTCCGAGTTTATGGAAAGGCACACCGCCAGTCGCCTGGTGGGCGCGCCTCCCGGCTATGTCGGCTACGAGGATGCCGGGCAGTTAACCGAAGCCCTGCGCCGCCGCCCCTACTCCATTGTTGTCTTTGACGAGATTGAAAAGGCACACGGCGAAGTTCACAACATGCTCTTGCAAATTATGGAAGAAGGGCACCTCTCGGATGCCAAAGGGCGCAAAGTGGACTTCCGCAATGCCATCATCGTGATGACCTCCAACGTAGGCGCGGATATGATTAAAAAACACGCCGCGCTTGGGTTCTCCCTCAAGCGTGATGAAGCCACCGAGGAGCGCCTCAGTTACGAGGACATGCGTAAGAAACTGACCGAAACCCTCAAGCGCGCCTTCCGCCCGGAATTTATCAACCGCTTGGATAGCGTCATCGTCTTCCGCTCCCTCAACAAGGAAGACATTCAGCGCATTGTCAAACTGGAACTGGAGAAAGTCGCCGCCCGTCTCACCGAACACAACCTCAGCCTCACCGCCACCCCCGCCGCCCTCAGCCTGCTTGCCGAGCAAGGTTTTGACGCGGAAATGGGCGCCCGCCCTCTGCGCCGAATCATCCAGAACCGGGTCGAAGACCCTCTTTCCGATAACCTGCTTTCCGGCTCCTTTACGGATGGCGACCAAATCGAAGTGGATGCCAACCCGGAAGGCGAATTTATCCTGCACCGCGCTCTTGTCCCAGAGCCGGAACCTGGCGTTTGACCTTTTCTGCTGTCTCTTTTGCCGGGGGTGCCATCCCCCGGCTTCTTTTTAATATTTTTTGGAGGAACCATGACAAACCCAACCCTACAAACCGCCGTCCTTGCGGGCGGGTGCTTCTGGTGTCTGGAAGCCGTTTTCGATGACCTGGTCGGCGTTATCTCAGTCGAATCGGGCTATGCAGGCGGCGAGGTTGCCAACCCCACCTATCAGCATGTTTGCACCGGCGAAACCGGTCACGCCGAGGTTATCCGCGTCACCTTCGACCCGGCGCTCCTCTCCTATCGCAGCCTGCTCAACGTCTTCTTCGCCGTTCACGACCCCACCAGCCTCAACCGCCAGGGCAACGATGTCGGCACTCAATACCGTTCCGCCATTTTTTACCTGGGAGAAGAACAAAAACAAATTGCCCAAGCCACCCTCAGCGAACTTTCGCAGGCGGGTATTTGGCAGGGCAAACTGGTGACAGAACTGACCCCCTTGGACACGTTCTACATGGCAGAAGACTATCACCAGGAATACTTTGCCAACCACCCCAACCAACCTTACTGCATGGCGGTTGTCGCGCCCAAAGTTGCCAAGTTCAAAAAACAATTCGTATCCACCTTGCCCCTCAAAAGCGCCGCCAAAACCTGAACCACCATGCAAAACTTTGACCTTTATCAATCCCCCTTCTCCTGGCGTTACGGCAGCCCCGCCATGCGCCAAATCTGGTCCGAGGCGCAAAAACGCCGCCTTTGGCGCCGCATTTGGCTGGCGCTGGCAGAAACCCAAACCGCCTATGGGCTAACCACCCCTCAGCAGGTGCAAGACCTGCAAGCCCACCTGGATGAGATAAACCTGCCCCGCGCCCTGCAGATTGAAGCCGAAATTCAACACGACCTGATGGCGGAAGTGCGAACCTTCGCCGAGCAAGCCCCCCTCGGCGGCGGAATCATTCACCTGGGCGCAACCTCGATGGATATTGAAGACAACGCCGATGCCCTGCGCCTGCGCTCCGCGCTGGAAGAACTGCTCCTCAGCCTCAACGCCACCCTCGCCACCCTCGGCAGGCTCATCGAACAATATGCCGACACCCCCCTCATCGCCTTCACCCACATCCAACCCGCCGAACCCTCCACCCTCGGCTACCGCCTCGCCCAATATGCTCAAGACCTGCTGGAAGACCGCCAAGCCCTGCAACAACAGCGGGACGCGGTGCGCGGCAAGGGCTTTAAGGGCGCGGTTGGAACCAGCGCCAGTTACGCTGAACTGCTGGGAGAAGAAAACCTGACCGCCTTTGAAGAAGAACTAAGCCGCCGCCTAAACCTGCCCTTTTACCCGGTTACCACCCAAACCTACCCCCGCAAACAAGATTACACCATCCTCAGCGCCCTCGCCGGGTTGGGGCAATCGCTTTACAAAATGGCATTCGACCTGCGCCTGTTGCAATCTCCCCCGCTGGGAGAACTCTCCGAACCCTTTGGCAGTAAACAAGTTGGCTCTTCTGCCATGCCTTTCAAACGCAACCCCATTCGCGCCGAAAAAATCAACTCTCTGGGGCGTTACCTGGCGCAGATGCCGCGCATCGCCTGGGATAACGCGGCTCACAGCCTGCTGGAGCGCACCCTGGACGATTCTGCCAACCGCCGCACCATTCTGCCCGAAGCCTTCCTCGCCGCCGATGAGATGCTTCGCACCATGCACAGCATTCTTAGCGGCTTGCGGGTGGATGAATCCGCGCTGAGGCGCAACCTGCAAACCTATGGACCTTTCGCCGCTACCGAGCGGGCGCTGATGGCAGCCGTCAAAGCCGGGGCAGACCGTCAGGAGATGCACGAGTGCATCCGCGAGCAGTCTATGCAAGCCTGGGAAGCGATTCGGCGCGGCGACCCGAATCCGTTGGCGAGCCTTTTGGCGGAAGATGCCCAACTGCGCCGCTATCTTTCGGCGCAGGAGATTCTCGCGCTGATGGATTACACCCATCACCTTGGCAGCGCCCCCGCCCGCGCCCGCGCTTTGGGCAGGCTTTGCCAGACAGGCTAAACGATAAGGGTGGATGACTGCGAGGCAGCCTTCACCCGGTTTCTTCCGGCTTCTTTGGCGGTGTAGAGCGCCCCATCCGCCGCCCGCAGGAGATGGTGCAGGGCGCTGTTTTGCGCGGCAACTGCCACCCCAATGCTGACGGTGATGTGAATTTGAGTTGTTCGCAGCCGAAAAGGTTGGTCGGCGCAGGCAAGCCGCAGCCGCTCTGCTACCAGCAGGGCGGCGCTTTCTTCGGTTTTGGGCAAAATGACGACAAATTCCTCCCCGCCCCAACGCCCCAGGCTATCTTCTGGGCGCAGCGCGGTGGAAAGCCGCTCCGCGACCATGCGGAGGATGAAATCTCCGGCTTCGTGACCGTGTACGTCATTGACTTGCTTGAAGTGGTCTATATCCAGGATGAGAACGCTGAGGGGGAGGCGGCTGCGGGTTGTGCGCTCCAGGGCGGCTTCCAACTGCTCCTGCATGGAAAGGCGGTTGGGGCGTTGGGTCAGCACGTCCAGGCGGGCTTGTTGGTGCAGGTCGTGACGCAGGCGTTGGGTAATCATCAGGGTTAGCCCACCGCTCCAGAGGGTGCTGCAAACGAAGACGAGCAGGAAGAAGAGTATCTGCACCCAGTTTTCATCCATCAGGCTTTGGGGGCTGGAGGCAAAAAGGGCGTAGATGGCTCTTGCCATTAGAAAAATGGCGTAAAGCAGCAGGGGCGCGCCGGTGAGGTTGACGGCGATTTTGAAGGGCGAGGGCGCCGAGCGCAGGAGGGAAATCCCCGCGCCGCCAAGCAAGACAGCAAGACCAAAAGAGAAAATCGTCATGCGGATGTTGATGTTGGGCATTACCAAGCCATAGTAAGTTGCCGCCGCCAGGATGAGCAAGCCAAATAAAAAGTGAAACCGGGCAGAAAACCGGATGCCGTTGAACTTGAGCAAGCCCCACTGAAGAAAGAAAGCCCCAGTGAGTTGAAAGGCAATCGCCAGGATGATTAACTGGGCATCGGTTATCGAACTGCGAAAGAGCATCCCGCTGAACCCGATGCCGTAGGTGACATTCCCCCAGGCTGCCAGGCTAATGCCCCGGTATTCGTTTGCCAGCGCCAAAAAGGTGAGCAAGACCAGAGTTTGCAAGAAAAACGCAACCGTGACCATAAAGGACAGGGTTTCGATATCGAGGTAGTCGAGTAAAAAGGTTAATCCAAGGTTAAACGGAATACTGAATGAAAGTAAAAGTGAAGCAATTGAAGCCCAGATAAAAGATGTCAGCAAAAGATTATCAGAGAATTTCCACCATTGCTTTTTTTGTTTTATCCGTTGTACCATTTGATAAATCCCAACACAAAAGCCTGATACAGCAACCATCCCGATAAAGGCAAATGCTTCCCATTCGTAATCATGTTTTACCCTAACAGTTTTTAGAACTTCCGCATAGGGTTTATGCAGTGGTAAAAAAATGGTAGCCGGATGTGCGCGAAAAGTAAATAATCCCCAAGGATGAGTGGTGCGGTCG
>DYNS01000301.1 GCA_020720965.1 Anaerolinea sp.
GAGGGTTCGTCACCGCTGGAACAGGCTTGGCAACGGATTGAGTAAGGGATTGGGCGGAGCGGAGCGGAGTCGGCAGTGGGGAGGCCAATTCCGGGGCGGGAGGGTTCGCCGCCGCTGGAACAGGTTGGGCAGCGGATGGGGCGGCGAAGAACGGCGTTTTCGGTGGGGAGGGCGATTCCGGGGCGGGAGGGTTTGTCGCCGCTGGCGCAGGTTGGGCGGCAGGACGAAGTTTCAAGCCCAGCGCGGGAATGGAGGGCTTTTCCGCCGGGGCAGCGGGGGCGGGCTGTGGCGGGGTGGCAAGCGGCAGGGGAGCGGGGATGACGGCTTGCGCGAGAAGCAGTTGCAATTCCTGCTGTTCTTTTTCCTTTTCCGAAAGAATCTGCTCAAAAGGCAGGGAGGCTGATTCGGCTTCGCTGGAGGTGAGCGCAGGGGCGGAGGCGGGCAGGGGAAGCATGGAAAGGAGGGTTTGCAGGAGAGAAACGTTCATTTATTTTGCCAGCGTTTTTAAGAGCAAAAGCTTCTGAGAAATTGCCTGGCTCACGGCTTGGTATTGAATTCCGGTGGCGGATAAATCCGTCAGTTCCACATCCAGGTCCACGTTGTTTTGGTCAGCGCGGAGGGTACCGCCGGGGCGATTGGCGAGGGTGTAGAGGCTGTCTGGGACGGTGGCGGAAGTTTGGTGGCTGGTGTGGGTGCGCCGCAGGGCGAGGTCGGTTTGGGGTTCGGAGAGGCGCCGAATGGTTTCGGAAAATTCCAGGGTTTGGGCACGGTAGCCGGGGGTGTCTATGTTTGCCAGGTTGCGGCTAATGGCTTGCTGACGCAGGCTTAAGCCGTTGAGGGCTATCTTGGCGGCGCGGGTGGCAGAATCGGTGAGGAAATTCTCTGCCATGTTATGCCTGCCATTCCGATGCGCCGAGGGAGCCGAGAATGCGGTTGACGTAGGTTTGAGTCTCCTGGTAGGGAGGGATGCCGTTGTAACGGTCTACGGCTCCGGGTCCGGCGTTGTAGGCTGCCAGGGCAAGGGAGGTGTTTCCGTTGTAGCGTTGCAGCAATTGGCTCAGGAATTTGACTCCACCCTCGATGTTTTGGGCGGGGTCGAAGGGGTCTTGCACGCCCAAACCGGCGGCGGTGGCAGGCATGAGTTGCATAAGCCCCTGCGCTCCGGCGGCAGAGACGGCTTGGGGGTCAAAGTTCGATTCGGCTTGAATGACGGCTTGCACAAGGTGAGGGTCAACCCCGTATTTTTCAGATGCCTGGCTGATGAGGCTGGCAAAATCGCCGCTGAGGGGCTGGGCAGGGCTAGAATCGGCGGCGGTGACGCTCACTTTTTGCAAGAGGCTGAAGAGCAGGTCTTGCATGAGCATTTGGACTTTGCTGTTAAAAAAAGAGGCATCCATTTCAGGCTCCGGGTTGGTTTTGGGTTCGGTAGGCGAGGGCGATGTAAATATCGTCCTGAGCGCGGGCTTCTTGCTGGGTTTGCTCTGCCTGGTAGGTTTCGTAACGCTTTTGCTTAAGGGTTTGCAGGGTTTCCTCGTCCTGACGGGCTTGGATGAGTTCGGCGCGTTTTTGCTGGGTTTGCTGGGTGAGGGCTGCCAGGGCGGAAAGAGTCTCTTGAATGTTTTTGGCGCTTTGCAGCAGGTCGGCGCGGCGCAGGCTGATTTCGGTCAGGTTCAGGTCGTCTTGCTGAGAGGCGGCGAGGCGCTGCATTTGGCGGGTTTGGGTTTCTCTCTGGGTTTGCAAAAGGGTTTCGGTCTTTTGCAGAGTGAGCAGCAGTTTGCCCAGTTCCACCTCCAGACGTTCCACCCTGCCATGCCGCAGGTCTAAAACGCTTTGCAAAGAGAATTTGGGGGTCATTTTTGCTCCTTAGGGGCGGGGGGGTGAGTGGCGGATTGAAGGATGCGGAGGGTTTCGGGCAGGTCGTTCACTTCGGCGCTGGTTTGCTGCAAAAAGCGGGTGAGTTGGGGCATCGCCTGCAAGGCGGCATCTACTTCCGGGTCGGAGCCGCTAACGTAAGCGCCGATGTTTACCAGGTCGCGCACTTTCTCGTAGACTGCCAGGTGTTTGCGTGCAAGGGAGGCGTATTCTTTGTGCTGTGGCTGGATGAGGGCGGGCATCACCCGGCTGACGCTGTTGAGCACATCTATGGCAGGGTAATGATTGCGGGCGGCGAGGGCGCGGCTGAGGATGATGTGCCCGTCTAAAATGCCGCGCACCGCGTCACAGATGGGTTCGTTAAAGTCGTCACCTTCCACCAAAACGGTGAAGAAGCCGGTAATGGAGCCGCGCTCACCCTTTCCGGCGCGTTCCAGCAGGCGGGGCAGCATGGCAAACACGGAGGGGGTGTAGCCTTTGCTGGCAGGGGGTTCGCCAATAGATAAGCCGATTTCGCGCTGCGCCATGGCGTAACGGGTAACAGAGTCCATCATAAACATCACGTCCTGCCCGCTGTCCCGAAAACGCTCGGCGATGGTCATGGCGACCAAGGCGGCTTTCAGGCGTACCAGGGCGGGCTGGTCTGAGGTGGAAACGACTATGACGGAACGCGCCAATCCTTCGGGTCCCAGGTCTCTTTCCAAAAATTCGCGCACTTCGCGCCCGCGCTCACCTATCAGGGCGATGACGGCGACATCGCTGGAGGCGTTGCGGGCAACCGAGCCGAGCAGGGTGCTTTTGCCCACCCCGCTGCCTGCAAAAATGCCCATACGCTGACCTTTTCCGCAGGTGAGCAAACCATCCAGGGCACGGATGCCGGTGACGAGGGGTTGGCTGATGGCGGAGCGTTGCAAAGGATGAGGCGGGGTTTGGTTGGTGGAGACCCATTCTTCCACTTCCAAAGCGCCCTTGCCGTCTATGGGTTCGCCCAAGCCGTTCAGCACCCGCCCGACCATCGCCATGCCCACCGGGGCTTGAAAGGCGCGGGAGACGGAGCGCACGGTGCTATCCGGCTGAATACCGTCCATATTGCCGAGGGGCATGAGCAGGGTGTGATTGTTGCGAAAACCAATCACCTCCGCCAAAAGTGGGGTGCGGTTGCTGGTTTCAATCTGGCACACTTCGCCAATCTGACAATTCAAGCCCATCGCATCCACCGTTAAACCCACAACCTGCACCACCCTGCCAGAGATTGCCAGCGGGTTCAGCCGGTTGAGGGCGCTGCGATGCCGGGAAAATAAAGCCGAAGGGGTATTCATGCTCATCCTGTCCATTCACCGGGGTTATCCAACACCGCCAAAACGGCTTCCAACTGGGTTTCCACCCGCCCATCCACAATCCCCATATCTCCCTGCACAAAACAGCCACCCCGCGTAATTTTGCCGGAAGGGACAACCTTCACCCGTCCGCCCGAAACCAGGCTCTGATACTCGCTCCAGGAGGGGTCCAACTGCTTCGCGTCCTGCGGGTGCAGGAAAATGTTCAGGCTGCCCAAACCGTGTGCGTTTTCCATCACCCGGTTCAGGTTCACTTGCAGGGCGTTGGTATCCAGTTCCACCCCTTCTGAAAACATTTTTTGGGCAATCTGCTTCAACATTTCCACCAAAATTGGCTCGGCTTCTTGCAGCAGGTTTTGCTTCCAGGCTTCGGTTTGGGCAAGCAGGCTCGCGGCGGCTTGCAGGGTTTGGCGCAGCTGCTCCTGGGCTTGCTCCAAGCCCTGCTTTTGCGCCAGGGTACGCTGCGCCAAAATTTCTTCTTCGGCTTGTTGCAAAATTTCGTCTGCCTGGGTTTGGGCAGCCAGCAGAATTTCCTGGGCTTGGGTGCGGGCTTCTTGCAGCAGGGCGGCGGTTTCTTGCTCGGTCACAGGCGCGGGGGCAGCGAAGGGGAGGGGAGAATTGCCAGGGGCAGGGGATTCCGTCCACTGCCAGGGGGGAGGCGGCGAGGCGGGCGCTTCCTTCA
>DYNS01000302.1 GCA_020720965.1 Anaerolinea sp.
GCCGCAGTTCGATTCCGCCCATAAGCCGGTGGCGGGGCTTTTTCCGCAGACGACAAAACGCCCTACGGAGGGACCCGCCGTGCCGGTGAGGGGTCCGTTAAGAATCAGCAGGGGGGCTGCGGGAGAAAGGGGGGACAGGCTTTCGGTCAGGTGGTCCCAGAGCAGGCGAGCGCCCAGGGCAGAACCGCCCAAATAGTCCCGCTCCCATGCCGGGGGGATGATGAAATCTTCCCTCTCCCCGTTGGACAGGTTGATTTTAAGAATGGGTTGCATGGCGAGATTATACCGCCAGAGCGGGGCTGGGTTATACTATACGAAAATTATCGGAGGCAAAATGGAGACTTGGTATCACTTTCAGTGGCAGAACGAATTTTTACGCAAGACAATTTACCCCATGCGCGAAACAAAGCTGCGGGATTTTTTAACCTATTTTGCCGAAATTGAGATTTGGGCAAAATATAAAGACAAGGATGCCGCCGCCCTGGAGGGGGAAGCAGAGGAATATAAAGCCGCGCAGGCGAAAGCGGTGGTGCAAGCCTATGAAGAATACCTGGATGCGCGTGATTATTTTATGACTTTGGATGTGCGCGAGAGGTACGAAGAAAAATTTGGCGGCGTGAGTGAAGAGGAAATGAAGCGAATTGAGACTTTGCACGCCGCTTGCGCCCAATCGCTGCCCAAGTTGGCAGATGTGCGCCGCGAAAAGAACTTTGTACAAATGCAAGAGCCGCAATGGCTCAACCGCCGTCAGGAGGTGATGCGCCAAATTGCCTCGAAAAAGCGCCGGGTGGATGCCATTGCCCCGGAACATCCGCGCCGCCCGCAAGAGTTGGCGGAGTTGGAAGCCCTGGAAGAGATTGCCCTGCCCATGGTGGACGAAGAGTTAATTCGGCTGAGAAGGTTTCTTAAGACCTTTGAAAAGATTGAGAGCCGCAAACTCACCCTGTTTAAGTCTCAAGAAGCCGCTTTGCGCCGCAAAGACGAAATTAAGCGCAAACTTCCCACTTTGCAAACCAACCTGGCTCCCTTGCAAGCCAAAGCCCAAAGCCTGCAAGCCGACTTGAATCGAATGCAAACCCCGCCCGACCGTCAGCCGTTGGAAAGCCACTTTGGGGCGGACCTGGGCGCTTTGCTTGCCCCCTATCCGCAGGCAGGCGAAGCCTTCCGCAAGCAACTGGGCAGCCTGCGCCAAGCCCTGAAAGACGAATTGGGCTACCGCACCGAAGACCGCAGCAAACTTTCTGCTTTGCGAACCCATCTATTTAACTGGCAGCAGGCGCTAAAAAGCCTGCAAAAAGAAGCCAGCCAAATTGAAACCAACCTGAAGAACATGCCCCTCACCTGGGCAAGGCGACCCCAAAACGAAACCCGCTTACAGGAACTTCACAAAGCCGACCTGCCCGCCCTGGAGGGAGAAGTGGAAAAACTGGCGCTTTTTTATGCCGCTCTGGAACATGCCACCCAAAGCCCCGCCGAGCGCAGCCAAAAAATCGCCGCCCAACAAAAAGAATGGGAGAAAGTGCGCCAGAACCTGGCAATTTTTGAAAAACAAAAAGAAGACCTCCTCGCCGAGCTAACCCAGGTGGAGGCAACCCTGCAAACCGACCAGGAAGCCTACCTGAAGGAATACGCCCCCCAAACACCCATCAACGCCAAAGACCTTGCCCGCTGGCGGGTGGAAGAGTACGAAGCCAGCCTCGCCGCTAAAAATCACGACCAGTTGCTAAGAGAAATTGTGCAGCAATTTACCCAAAACCCGCAAAAATACCCGCTCTGGCTGCAATACATGGTCATCCATTTCTCTGGAATGCGTTACAAAAGCGCACACGGCTCGTGGGCAAGCCCGCGCAACTTCCTCCTGCGCTGGCATAGCCATCACCTGCAAAAAGAACTGCAAACATTGGATGATGCCGCCATCCAAGCCCGCTGCCGCGAGGAAATTTCCCGTTATGGCGGCCCCGCCGCCCCCGCCCTCGCATCCGCCCCGGAAAAGGGCTGGGCAACCAAACGTGAAACCAACCTGAAAGGGATTGCCTCCAGCGGACCCAAAACCCGCCGTGCCTCCCTCCTCGCCCTGCTGACAGACGAGCGCGAATATGCCCTGAACCTGGAAAGCGAAACCCAAACCCTGCAAACCCTAGAAGCGATGCGAGAGCAATTCCCTGGCTGGATGTGGAAAGAACTGGTCGCGCTCACCCCGCTGAGGGTCAATCACGTCCAAGACCTGGGGTGGGAAAAACTCAGCGCCGAGGAAGAAGCCCAAAAGAACGCCTTTGAAAGCGGGGAATTACGCGCCCTGCTCAACAAATGGAAGGAAGACCACACCTCCCTGTGGCGGGATGAACACGGACGCACACAGCAGTTAATCGTCAGCCGGGCGGTATGCAACGAAACCGCCGAACACTGTCAGCACCTGCGCGGACATCTCCCCCCCGGCGGGTTGACCGCCAAAGCGCCCTGGTACATGAAACACGAAAAAGAAAATGCTCTCCCCGGCGAGCCGCGCCCCTACTTTACCAAACCCAAAAAGATAACCGACTTCACAGTCGGAGCCAGCATCCTGTGGCTGCGCTTCGTCTCGGAGGAGATGAGTCCCTGGCGGGTTGCCCGTCCGCTTGTCACCAAAGACGGCGACAGCCTCCTGCCCCCGGAGTTTCGGCGCGGCAGCCCCGGCGGTTGGAAATACACCGAAACGGAGGTCATCACCCGTAGCCGCAGCGCCCTGGATGCCGAGAAAAAGCCAGTTGTGCAAGAACAATGGCTGCGCTGGATTCACGAGGCAACCGTTGCCGCAACCGGGGAAACCGCCGAAGGCGCGGTTGTGCTTACCTTTGAAACCGCCCTGCCGGATGACGACCCTGGCTTGTCCTCCATCGGTTTATTCCGCATTTGGCTTTCCAATGCCTTGTTTGTGGGAACCGAAGACAACTACAACGGCTCTTTTGTCGGCTTCGTGCCGGAGGGCAACCTGCCAACCGAGGCGTTGAAAGAAATGCTGGACTGGCAAAAAATTCTACCCGCCTAAACCTGAAGAGAAAATGCCCCATCTCCCAATCGAAGATGGGGCATTTTCTTTACGCAATCTGAAACGTTAGCGCCCCTCAAAAGTCAGATAATGAAAGGAACAACACCTAAAAAAGAATAAGGAGCCCCGATGAATGCCAGCCCGGAATTTTATAAACTGCTGTTGGATAACCTCTACGATGGCGTTTATTTTGTAGATGCCCAAAGAAAAATTACCTACTGGAACAAGGGGGCGGAAAAAATTACCGGATACAAAGCCGAACAAGTGGTGGGAAAATTCTGCGGCGATAACATCCTCAATCATTGCACCGCCAACGGAGAAGAACTGTGCCTGAGCGGTTGCCCGCTTACGCACAGCATCCAAACCGAAAAGCCGATGGAAGCCGAGGTCTTTCTGCATCACGCGGACGGACACCGCGTGCCGGTACTCGTCCGCACCTCCCCCATTGTGGAGGAAGGCAAAGTTTTGGGCGCGGTGGAGGTCTTTAGCAACAGCGCCCGCTTGCTGAATGCCCGTCAACGGGTGGAAAGACTGGAAACAATTGCACATCAGGACCCCCTCACCGGGCTTGCCAACCGGCGCGCCGGAGATGCCCGCCTGAAAGCCGTCTTTCTGGAATTTCAGCATCTTCACCAATCTTTTGCCGTCTTCTTTGGCGATATTGACCATTTTAAGAAAGTGAACGACACCTACGGGCATGATTGCGGCGACAGAATTTTACGCATGGTTGCCCAGACGATTAAGCACAACCTGCGCCAACACGACTTCGCCTGCCGCTGGGGAGGCGAGGAATTCCTCGTCATCATCCCCAACATTGGGCAAGAAGGAATGCAGAAGATTGGCAATAAAATACTTG
>DYNS01000615.1 GCA_020720965.1 Anaerolinea sp.
GGCGTGGGGATTACGCTGAAGGAGCAGAACCGGCAAGAGGGCGAGGTGAAAGCCAATGAGGCCCGCCCAGGCGTTTCGGAGAGTGAGCATCCCCAAAAATACCGCCAGATAAGGCAGGATGACCCAAAACAGTTTACGGTTTTCTGCCATGTTGAAGGGTGCGAAGGGCGCGTGCCTGCCAGGAGACGGCGCGGCGCAAAGCGGGCAAGGCTTGCTGGGCGGCGACTTCGCCACGCAAGGCAATGTGATTCACGTCCACCCGGTCTAAAATGTTGATGTCTGCCACATCCGGGCGGATGATGACTTCCGGGCGGTCTTGCAGGAGGCGCAGTTCGGTCATTTGGCGCTGACCGATGTCTATGGAATCGGCGAAGATTTTGACCGCCTGCGTGATGTGCAGGCGTTTAATCTGCTCCGCCAGGGGTTTGGGAAGGGAGGAGGGGATGGCGATGGGGGTGGAGGGGCTGTCTAATGGCGGCATGAGCGAGACGGCGACAACCGGCAGGTGTGGGGCCAGGGCGCGGGCGGCGCGGACGGGGACGGGGTCTAGCACGCCGCCATCAACCAGCAGGTAGGGGGCGTGTTCTCGCGGGGGGAAGATGCCAGGGATGGCGATGGAGCCGAGAATGGCTTCGATGACCGAGCCTTCTTGTAGGATAATTTCACGGTTGCTCTTCAAATCCACCGCTACAGCGGCACAGGGCAGGCGCAGGTCTTGGAAGGTTTTCTGGTCGAGGTATTGGCGCAGAAAGTCCTGAATACCTCGGGTGCCGAGCAGGGCGGGTCCATCACGCAGGGCAGACCAGCCGTAGAGTTTTGCCTGGTCTATGTTCTGAAAAATTTGGGCAACCGAGGCGGCAGTGGGCTGCCAGGCATACAGGGCGGCGACAATGGAGCCGATGCTGGTTCCGGCAACTGCGCGAACCTGAAAGCCCTCCCGCTCCAGCACGCGCAAAACGCCGAGATGAGCCGCGCCGCGTGCGCCTCCGCCCCCCAGGGCAAGGGTAATTTCCATAGGTCAGGCTTTTCTTTCCAGCAGTTTTTCAGTCAGTTGGAAGAGGGCTGCGCCGGGTTCGCCTTGGGGGTCGGCGGCGCGGAGGTTGGAAAGGGCAAGGTCGGTCA
>DYNS01000616.1 GCA_020720965.1 Anaerolinea sp.
GACCACCAAGCGAGCGGTGCGGGAGGGCTGGCAGGTGGCCGTCATCACGCGGCTCAAAGAGAATATGCTCCTGGTCCCTCCGTTCGAAACGCCAACGCAGGCATGCTGTCGACACGGCCAATCCTTGCAGTGGTTGGGGTATGAGGCCAGCGACCAACTCCATTGGTTTGGCGTGCCGGAACCGCCCGTTTGTTGCCCACGGTGTTGGGAAGCTTCCACTTGCCCCCGCCAATTTGGGTTTGCGCCCGCGGCGCATGAGACACTGTTCGGACTCTTGCCGATGAATACAACGGCCTCGCAACGATTGCTCCAACAAGTGCGGCCCTGGATTGAACCCGCTCAATCGTATGAGAAAAACCAGTTGGGCTTGAGCCAGGTCTTTTTTAATAGCCTGCAATTGACGTGGATCATGTGCCTCCTCGCCGACGCCGCGGTTTTGTTGCGCGCCCACGCGTTGCTGCAACCTGCCCCGGTGGTTGATCCGCTCGACGAATTGCGCCCTCAACAACTGCCCTTGGAGTTCGAACCTTGAATCAAAAACGGCAAACTCAAAATTCATCGGAATGGACCTATTTTCGCAAGTTCACTCAATGAATTTCCCACCACCCTCTGATAGGTGCTGTGGAGTCGTAGAGTTGACAAAGGGATTATGAGGAAGCTGAAGATTACGATTAAGAGGCTGCCGGCTTTGACCGCCACTCGCGGTCCACCCAAATCTACCGGCAAATCCTTGACTTGGTTTCGTCTCCACTCTTTACTGCTGCCATGAATACATCACTGGCAAACCTGTCGGCTGCGCAACTGCGCCGCGCGGCAGCCCTGAAGGATAGAATCCAATCGCTCGAAAAGGACCTCGCCAAACTCCTCGGCGCCCCGGCAGCGGAAAAACCCGCTCCGGTCCGCAAGAAACGCAAGCACATGAGCAAGGCCGCGCGGGCTTTGATTTCGGCGGCGCAGAAGGCGCGCTGGGCAAAGCTCAAAGGCGACAAGAAGTAGTTTCAGGACGCTCTCGGGTTTAAGTGCAACACTCTTCTAAAGGGTGTTGCACCTTGTTGTCTCCGCCTCGTTCGGGCTGCATGGTAACCACCGGCTATTCGCTCGTTCGATTGCCAAGTGGCGGCT
>DYNS01000617.1 GCA_020720965.1 Anaerolinea sp.
GGCCACTGGCAGCAGGATATTGACCCAACCGGGATGCAGCCCACCCCCGGCGCGCAGATCAACCGGACCTTTTGCAAAGTTGAAGGCGGTAATGAAAAAGTCTTTTATGATAATGGCATATCTCCCGGGGTCGGTGAGTTTCGAAAGCGCAGTTTCACCGGCGGCAAAGCCCGTTGTCAGGTCATTGGGGGGGGCAAGCTGGAGCTTGAAGGTGATTACGCACAATAGCGCCGGCAGCGCCCCGGCCAGAAACCAGCCGCTTCGGGTCGCCGCTTCTCTCCAGTTCTGCCGCAGGGCAGTCGAGAAAAACAGGACGGAACCGGCCACAGCGAAAAACAGGATCCCCTCGTTTTTGGTCCATGCGGCAAAACCTGCGGAGATGCCGGCCACGATCAGTGGAGCGGGGCGCCTTTTTGCATCCGTACAAGACAAAAAGAGAGCGACTGCCGTTGCCAGAACAAAGAACGAAAACGGGACATCGGCGAACTGGGAGATGCCCATCAGGATGAAAAAAGGCGTGGCAATCAGGAGCATTGCCGCCGCAAGCCCTCCCGCGAGGTTTTTCAGGCGGGCCACTGCAAAAAGGAGAAGTCCCGCCGTCAGCATTGCAAAGAGAAACGCAAAGGCCGCTGGAACATAGATGCTTTCCCCACCTGTATATTTCCATCCCCGGACGACGGCGAGGGGAAGCAGAAGCGGGTAGTCCCAGTGACTCCAGTCCATTGGCAGCAAAAAGACTGTCTGCCACATCTCCCCGGCGCGGGCAAGAAAACGGGCATGCATGTTCCAGATCAGCCATGCATCCCACCTGCCGTGCGGTTCCTTGAGAAAGGCAAAGAGAAACGCCCCACAGAAAAGTGCAATTTCCAATGCAAAAACGGACAGAAGCAGTTTTTCAAGGGAGGTTTTTCCTGTTTTGGGAGCATTTGCGGTGCTCATTGTCGTTCGCCGGTTTTTTTCAGTGATTTCATCTGACGGCAAGGGGAAAAATTGGACGTTCCTGCTGCGAAAAAACCAGGCAGCCCCCAGGACAAGGCACAGGACACAATCGATAAGCGGCACCCAGGTGGTCGTACCGGCAAGCAGGCAGACAAAATAGACGCAGGAACTTAAGCCCATGCC
>DYNS01000618.1 GCA_020720965.1 Anaerolinea sp.
CCGGCGTTCACGGTCAGGGTCACATTTTTGGCAATCAGGTAATCTTTGCCGCGCAAGCCGTCATCCACCGCGTTCACCGTCAGCGTGCCGCCCGCCAACAGTAGACCATCTTTGCTGGCAATACCATCGTTATACTGCGCGTTCACCGTCAACGCGCCGCTTCCGGCAATGGTCAGGTCGGCTTTGCTAAACAGGGCAGCATTGGGTTCATCTTCCTCCGCGCTGGCAAAAACATAACTGGCAGAATCGGTGAGAGTGTTCTGGCTACCTTCCGCCAAAATCACAATCACTTTCTTGGCTTTGGCGATGAAAAAGGGGGAAGATTCCGCGCCCGTGACCTGGATTCCGTTAAGAACCAATCTCACCGGGTCCTCGTCCGCCGTTTCGACAAGGATTTGCCCGGCGGAAAGAGCGCCGCTAAGCAGGTACGTTCCGGCGGAGGTAATTTTTACCACCCCGCCATTCACCTGCACCGAATCGGAATCGGCGGCGGCGGATGTGCCGTTAAGGGTGATGGAAACGGCGGAGGAAGAATCCCAGGCGTAATCCGACTCTTCCTCGTGCGAGGGGCTGCTACCCGCCTGCGCCGAATCCGCCGAGGCAAAGGAAGCCGCCGCCGAAGCGGATTCGGTTGGGGTGTTGAGAGCGGCGGTTTCTTCCACCGCCGTCACCGGCGCAGAGGGGCTGGCTCCGCAGGCAGAAAGAAACAAGGCAAAAGCCAGAAAAAGGGTAAATACAATGGGGGGTGTCTTCATACAATCTCCTTTTGAATGTGGGCAGATTGTACGAAAACGCCCGGCGCGCCGGGTTTAGATTTGGTATAGCAGGGTCATTCGCCGATGGTGTGCAAAAGCGCCATGTTGGGGTTTCGCAGTGCCCCCACCGGAAAGCCGCAAACCACCACCACTTGCTGCCCAGGATGAAATACGCCGCCTTCCAGCAGGGAGTTATCCACGTATTCCAGCATGTCCACCAGCTTTTGGGCAAAGGGAATCATGCGCGGGCAAACGCCCCACAAAAACGCCATGCGGCTATAGGTTTGCTTATCCGAAGTAAATGCCATGATGGGAACCTGGGCGCGGACTTTGGAGATGAGCCAGGCGGTGCTGCCGTGCATGGTG
>DYNS01000303.1 GCA_020720965.1 Anaerolinea sp.
GATGCGCTCACCATCCCCAACCCCTTTATTTTTTTAGCGTAGATTCAGCGTTTTTCTGCGGTTGTAAGGAGAAGAAACTGGAGCAAGATGCTCCGGCCACATTGCGGGATAAAGAGGGATATTTGCAAATTTTACGGGGCAGAAGGGGAACCAGAACCGATTGCGAGGGTGAGGGCGGCCAAAGAGGTCGAGTATTGGGCGAGAGCGGAGGCGCGGATGGCTTCAGCGTGGGAATGTTGCCAGGCGGAGTCCGAAAATTCAGAGACGGAAGCAAGCCCGCAGCCGAATGCAGATTTTACTGCTTCATAATTTTCTTTGGTCGAGGCGACATAGCTTTCCGCAAATTCCAAGCGGGCGGCGGCACTGGCGTTGTCGTTGAACGCTTGCCAAACATCGCGGGTTGCCGAGAGACGGGCGGCAGCGAGGTTTTCCTTGGCGCTGTCTGCCAAAGCGCGGTTTTTTTTGAGGCGTTCCAGGCGTTCGAACCCGTCAAAAATTTCCCATTCCGCAACGAGAAATCCGCCGTAACCGTTCAAGTTTTCTTGGTAAGTGCCGCCTGTTTTGCCTGCTGAGGCTGTGTATTGAAAACCGGAGTTTGCGTAGTTGCCTTCCAGTTTTACGGTCGGGAAAAAATCGGCGATGGAGCGTTTGATTTCGGCTTGTTGGGCGCGGAGGGTGGAGGCTTTTGCTGCGAGGTCGGGTCGGTCGGCGAGGGCGACTTCGATGAGGCGATCCACATTTGAGCGTAGGGATTTTGAGGAAGGAGGGGAAGTGGAGCGGGAGATTTTGAGGGGGGTGTTTGCGGGGAGTCCGGCGGCGGTGCAGAGTTTTCCTAGGGCGTTGCGGATTTCCGAGAGGGATTCGGCAACGGCGGATTCGGCTTCAAAGAGATTTTTTTTTGCTTTTAGGAGTTCGGGGGTGGCGGAGAGTCCGGCGCGGACTTCTTTTTCGATGGTCAGGAGGGCGGTGCTAGCGGCTTCGAGTTGGGAGAGCGCAGCGGAGTGGGCGGAGAGAGCGGCCTCGTGGGCGAAGTAGGCGGCTTGGGTTTCGAAGGCGACTTGCTGGAGGATGCGGCGGTAGAGGAAGTCGGAAGATTCAAAAAGAGCCATCATTTTTTCGACCGAAGCCGAGCGGCGTCCGAAGTCCAAGAGGAGGTATTCGACCGAGAGGAGGACGGTGGCTTGTTTGCGGCGGAAGTTATCTGGGGCGTTTGCGGCGGGGGTATACCACTTGTCTGCGCCGGTTTCTAGGGAAGCCAAAAGTTTTGGGTAATAGGCGGCGCGGGCTTCGCCGATGGAGGCGGAGGCGGCGCGGGCTTGGAGCCATGCGGAGCGGGTGGTCGGGTTGTTTGAGAGGGCGAGGTCGAGGAGGGAAGCGAGGTCGTAGGTTTTAGAAGGGGAGAAAGCGGGGGCGGATTTTTCTTCCGAGGGTGGGGCTGGAGATGCGAGTTTTTTTGTTGGTTGGGGGGGGGGCTGGACAGTCGGATTTTGGTTTGGATTTTGGTTTGGATTTGGGCGTGCGGGCAGGGAGAACTCCGCCGAAAAAAACAGGAGAAAAATCGGGGAGAATAAGATTGAACAGAAGATGCTGGATCGGGTAATAACGACCTTGTTCATGAGCCCTACCAGTTTGCCCTGTTTCTTAGCGTTTATCAAGGGAGATCCTCTGCTTGAGGTTGCGGGGGCGTATTTTCCTGCGTGGTTTGCGTGCATGGTTGGGGCGGCGTTTGGGACATGGGTGGTGCAGGAAGTTTTGGGGAGGTTGGGGGGAGGTGCGGTTTTGCGTCCTGCGGTGGTGTTTTTGCCGTGCGTGTTTTTGGCGTTGACTTGCGGGTTGTGGCTGCTGTTTTTTTCTGCGGGATAAAGATGGAAAAGCGCGAGACATTTTCTGGGTTGCTGGTGTGGGTGTTGCGGGGAAGCATCGTTGTTGCCGCATGTTGGGCGGCGTTTGGTGCGTGGGAAAATTTGAGGGAATATCCGAGGACGGAAGATGCGGAAGTGAGGGCGAATCTGGCCGGAATCGCACCGCAAGTTGGGGGGAGCATCGTGGGTATCCATGTGGCGGACAACCAGTTCGTAAAGCGGGGGAGCTTGTTGTTTGAGTTGGATGCACGACCGTATGAGGCGGAGGCTGCGCGTGCGAAGGCGAGGTTCGATCTGGTGCGGATGGAAGTCGCGGCATTGCAGGATCAGATCTTGGCGGCGGAGGCATCGCTCGGGGAAAAGGTGGCGGCGGCGGAATATGCGGTGGCGCACAGCGAGAGGTTGGAGCAGTTGCTAAAGGGGCAATTTGTTTCACCAGACCGGGTCCAGCGGGCGCAAAGCGAGGCGAGGGTGGCGACGGCGGCGGTGCGGGAGGCAGGGGCGGCGGTAGCGAAGGCCAAGAATCAGCTCGGGGAGTTTGAGGGAAAAAATACGAGGATCGAAGAGGCGGCGGCGGCGTTGCGCGATGCGGAGTTGAAAGTGTCTTACTGCAAAGTTTATGCGTCGTGCGACGGGATCGTGACGGATTTGCAGATTGCTGTCGGTTCGTATGCTGCGGCGGGGGAGCAGATTTTTTCATTGGTTGATTTGCGGGAGTGGTTTGTTTTGGCGAATTTTCGGGAGACGGATTTGGAGCGGGTGAAGCCTGGGCAAAAGGCGCGGGTGTTTTTGATGGCCGATCGGGCGGTGGTAGTCGAGGGAATCGTGCAAGGGATTCCGCGTGCGGTGTTTCCGATGTTGACCCCGTCGCGTTCTGCTGCGGGAGGGGAAGGGGTGCTTTCGCGAGTCAAGCCGACATTCGATTTCGTGCAGCTTGCCCAGCGTTTTCCCGTGCGGATTTTGCTGGAAGGAAAGGAGCGGGCAGCGTTTCGGATGGGGGGGCGGGCGGCGGTGATTATCGACACGAAGAGCCAGCCAGTTGAGGTTTTGCAGGTGGGAGAGAAGAAGATTTTTTTGCCGCCAGAGATGCGATGACAGGAGAGTTTCGGCGGGCGTTGCGGGTCGGGGCAAGTTGTGCGAGCACGGCGTTTGCGGTTAATTTGTTTCATCTTCCGCAACCATTTTTGGCAGTATTGGCGACCGTGTTGATCGTGCCATACGACGGGCGAGACGGGAGGGATTTTCTGGCGAGGGGCGGGGCGGTATCGGCGGGAGTTTTTTGCGGGGTCGGGGCTGCGATGGTCTCTCCGCAGTCGTATTGGCTTTCGCTTCCGCTGTTTTTTTTGTTGAGCGGTTTTGGTGCCGTGTATTTTTTTAAGGGTTGGGGGATGGCGTGCGGGATTTTGTTTTCGATGGGGCTCGGCGGGATGTTTCCTGTTGCTTGGGGAGGGGGAGGGGTTGATTTTGCGGATGGTTTTGCGCATACGGTGGCGTTGTGGTGTGCGGTCGGGAGTTGCGCATTTTGGTGGGGGGTGGCAGGAGGCGAGAGGAAGAGTGCGGCGCGGGGTGGGCGAGAACCGAGAGCGTGGCTTCTCGGGGCGTGTGCGACGGGGACGGTGGTTTTTTCGGCGTTCGCATTGCCAGGGGAAGGGGTTGTGATGGTGATTGCCGCGCTGACAACCGTTTTGGGGTTGGAGGCGGCAGGGAGAGACGCGGGAGTCGGGAAGCGGGTCTGGGGTTTGTTTGTGGGGGTGGTGGCGGCGGTCGGTTTCGTTGTTTTGATTGCGGGGAGCGGAAATGACGGGGGGATTTTTTTGTTGGCGGTGGGGGTGAGTTTTTTTTGTTTTGACTGGTTTGCGCAGAGGGGGGGGTGGGCGAATTTTTATCAGGCGGCGGCGATTTTTGCGGTTTGCGCGACGATGGGGCCAGGGCCAGACACGGGGGTTTCCGATGTTTTTGGGCGGGCTTTGGCGGTTTGCAGCGGTTTTTTTATCAGCTTGGGT
>DYNS01000304.1 GCA_020720965.1 Anaerolinea sp.
ACAGTCGCCGCGCCGGAGGGAGCGGGGGCAAAAGACAGTTCTACGGTGAGGGTTTCGGCGGTGATGTATTCCCGGTGTTTTTGGACGGCTTCTTGTAAAACCGGGCTTGCTTGCACATAAAGACGAATGCGGTCGGCGACATCCAGCCCACTTTCTTTGCGGAAGTCTTGCACGCGGCGCACAAATTCACGCGCCATGCCTTCGGCTATCAGTTCCGGGGTCAGGTCGGTGACGAGGGCGGCGACATAAGCGCCGTCTTCGGCTACGGCGAAGCCTTCTTTTGCCAGCGATTTGACTTCGACTTCTTCCGGCAGGATGTCGTAGTCTTCGCCGTTGAGGCTTATCCGCAGGCTGCCTTCCTTCAGGAGGGCGTGCGCCACTGCTTCTGGGTTTTGCGCCAGGATTTCTTTTTGCAGGGCGGGAAATTTGTTGCCGTATTTTTGCCCCAGTTGTTTGGGCAGGGGTTTGATGGTGTGTTGCAGGGCTTCGGTGCTGGCATCCAACAGGCGCACGGTTTTGACGTTGAGTTCGTCTGCGAGAATGTCGTCGTAGTCACGGACGGTTTGGCGCTCGTGAATGTTGGCAACCGAGAAGGCGGCTTCTGCCAACGGTTGGCGCACTTTGCGGTTGGCTTTGGCGCGGGCGGCGTGTCCGAGGGAGGCAAGGCGCATGACGAGCGCCATTTCGCGGTTGAGGGTTTCGTTTGCCAGGGTTTCGTCTACGGTGGGCCACTCTGCCAGGTGTACGGATTGGGGCGCTTGCGGGTCTACGGAGCGGACCAGGTTCTGGTACATTTCGTCTGCCAGGAAGGGCATTGCCGGGGCGATGAGTTTGCTGAGGGTGACGAGGGCAGTGTACAGGGTGGAGTAGGCTGCCTGTTTGTCGGTATCTGATTCCGACTTCCAGAATCGGCGGCGGGAGCGGCGCAGATACCAAGTGGAGAGGACTTCTACAAATTTTTCTACCGGGCGGGTGGCGGCGGTGGCTTCGTAGTCTTCGTAGGCGGCGGTGACTTCGCGGGTGAGGGTGTTGAGTTCGGAGAGCAGCCAGGTATCGAGACGGCTGTAGGCAACCGGGGTTTGGGGGGCGGAGGGCTGCCAGTTATCCAGGTTGGCGTAGGTGACAAAGAAGGAGTAGACGTTCCAGAGGGTGAGGGTGAAGGTGCGGGTGACTTCCCCGACCAAATCTATGGAGAAGCGGCGCTCATTGCCGGGGGGGGTGGCGGTGTAGAGATACCAGCGCAGAGCGTCTGCGCCGTGAATGTTGATGACATCCCAGGGCTGAACAATGTTCCCGAGGGATTTGGACATTTTTCGCCCTTCGGCATCTTGAATGTGCCCCAGGCAGGCTACGTTTTTGAAGGCGATGCTATCCATGAGCATGGTGCTGATGGCGTGCAGGGAGTAGAACCAGCCGCGAGTCTGGTCTACGGCTTCGCAGATGTAGTCGGCGGGGAATTGGTTTTGGAATTTTTCCTGGTTTTCAAAGGGGTAGTGCCATTGGGCATAGGGCATGGAGCCGGAGTCGAACCAGACATCTATCAGCTCGGGGACGCGGGTCATTTTTCCGCCGCATTGCTGGCAGGGAAAGTGGACGTTATCGACATGCGGGCGGTGCAGGTCGAGTTCGGTCAGGTCGCGCCCGGTGAGTTGGCTTAGTTCCGCAACCGAGCCAATGCAGTGCTGATGTTTGCAGGTTTCGCATTCCCAAACGGGCAGGGGCGTTCCCCAGTAGCGTTCACGGCTGAGCGCCCAGTCTATGTTGTTGGCAAGCCAGTTGCCAAAGCGCCCGTCTTTGATGTGGTCTGGAACCCAATGAATGGTCTGGTTTAGCCCCACCAGTTTGTCTTTGAACTGACTGGTACGGATATACCAGGCTTCGCGGGCGTAATAAAGCAGGGGGGTTTTACAACGCCAGCAGAAGGGGTAGGTGTGGGTGTATTGCTCGGCGCGGTACAGCAAGCCGCGCTCTTGCAGGTGATGGCTGATGTCGGCATCCGCGTCTTTGACGAAGATGCCGCGCCAGGGGGTGATTTCCGGCAGAAAAGCGCCATCCGGTCCAACCGTCATAATGACCGGCAGGTCGTATTCCATCGCTACGCGCATATCATCTGCGCCAAAAGCGGGGGCAATGTGAACCAAACCAGTACCGTCCTCGGTGCTGACAAAATCTCCCATGATGACATAGTGGGCTGGTTTTTCCGGTGGCATGAAGGTAAAGAGGGGCTGATACCTTAGCCCTTTCATTTTCTTGCCCTTGAAGCGCTCCAGGATGGTGTAGGGTTCGCCCCGGAAGACCTTCTCTAACAGGGCTTCGGCGAGGATGAGTTTTTCGGTGGCGGGGGAATCCGGCAGGGGGTGTTCCACTTTGACGTAGTCCACTTCCTCCCCGGCGGCGACTGCTACGTTGGCGGGGAGAGTCCAGGGGGTGGTCGTCCAGACCAGCAGGGAGGCGCCGGGGTCGTCCATCAGCGGCAGGCGCACAAAGACGGAGGGGTCGGAAGCGTCATCGTAGCCCTGCGCCACCTCGTGGTCGGAGAGGGGCGTGCCGCAGCGAGGGCAGTAGGGCACAACCTTAAAGCCCTGGTAGAGCAGGTCTTTCTCCCAAAATTGGCGCAAAATCCACCAGACCGATTCGATGTAGTCGTTAGTGAAGGTGACGTAGGCGGTGCTGAGGTCTACCCAAAAGGCGATGCGGTCGGTGAGGCGTTCCCAGTCCTGAATGTAATCAAAGGCAGATTTGCGGCATTCTTCGTTAAATTTGGCAATGCCGTACTCTTCAATTTGTTGTTTGTTGGTAAAGCCGTGCTTTTTTTCCACTTCAATTTCTACGGGTAAGCCGTGCGTATCCCAACCGCCGCGCCGTGAGACGTGGTATCCGCGCATGATTTTGTAGCGCGGAAACATATCCTTAAACGCACGCGCCAAAACATGATGCACGCCCGGCTTGCCGTTGGCAGTGGGGGGACCCTCGTAAAAAACGTATTCGGGACCGCCCTCACGGGTGGTGAGGGTTTTTTCAAAGATTTTCTCTTTTTTCCAAAACTTCAGCACGTTTTCTTCCAGCACAGGGGCGTTGAGTTTGGCAGAGACGGGTTTGAAAGACATACAGACCTCCAGGGGTGGTAAGTGGAAAGTGGTAAGAAGCGGCAGGAGAGGCAGAAACAAAAACTCCCGTCCACAATGGGACGGGAGCGAAATGCTCTCGCGGTGCCACCCAATTTCCTTTTTGCAAAGGCGCTCGGCGGGGACGAACATCCCCTGCCCTGCTAACGGGGGGCTTCCGGCTTGTTTACTGTCGCGGATGCGGTTTCAACTCGCGGCTCCGAAAGGATTTTCTGCCTGTTTTTCTGGTTCGGCTCACACCAAGTCCAAACTCGCTGACAGTGACACAGGCATACTCGTTTTCATCATTGCCATTAACGGGCGCAATTATAACGGTAAAAATCAAAAGTGTGGCAAAAAATTTTTGCCTTTTGGGGGATGCCAGGGCAAAGGGCTGATTGATTAAGGCAATGATAAAATACGCCCATGAATTTTGGAAAACTCCACATCAACTTCAAACAACTTGGCATCTTCCTTGCCCTGGCAACGCTCGTCTTCCTAGCAATGGATTTTAACAGCCGAATGGAAGAACTGGCGCGGCTGAACAAGCAAGCCGCCACCGTGCAAGCCGAAGCAACCGCCGTCCGCGTTACCCAGCGCGCCCTGCAAACCGCCCAAGCCGAAGCAACCTCGGCGGTGGCAGTGGACGAATATGCCCGGGAACAAGCCCACATGGCAAAACCGGGCGATATTGTGGTCGTACCCATCCCCGCGCCGGGCAGTTTGCCCCCCCCCAGCCCCACCCCC
>DYNS01000305.1 GCA_020720965.1 Anaerolinea sp.
TGGTAGACGCAATCCAGGAAACCAGCGACCCATCCCTCCTCCCCATCAACACTGTCCGCTTCGAGCAAACCATCATGGAAAACGCCCGGCAGCAGGGCGTGCGCGTCCTTCTCTCCGGCTGGGGAGGGGATGAATTGGTCTTCTCACGCGGAATCGGCTACCCAAGCGGGCTTATTCAACGCGGCAGGTTCCTCGCACTCGCCCTGTACTTCAAACGGCAATACGGCTGGAAACCGCATCGCTGGCTCAACAGCCTGTATAAGCATGGCATTTATCCCCTATTGCCTCCCGCATGGCAATACAAACTCCCCTACGACCTGAAGTGGGAGCGAGACCCCGTCCAACGGGCAATCAACCGCAAGATGAAAGAAGAAATGTTCAACCTGCCCTCGGCAGAATTCTTTCAACCGGGCTTTCTCACCCGCCTGCAAGAAAAGCATACCCCCATCTTTGAGTGGATAGCGCCAGGGTTACGGGGCAGCCAACTAAACTATCTCAAAATCCTCCTCGGCAGGGTGGAATCCTGGTCGGCATGGGCAGCGCGTCAGGGCGCTCGCCATGTCTATCCACTTCTAGACCAAAGCCTGGTGGAATTCGCCCTCTCCATGCCGGAAGACTGGGTTTACTACGGTGGAAAAACCCGCCAATTGGGCATGGAAGCCATTGCAGACGCTCTGCCTCCCCATCTGTTTCACGGGAGAGACAAACAAGACCGCGCCCTGTTTGCCCACCAAAAAACCATCGAACATAAAAGCGAAGTAAGGGCAATCCGTTTGCAGATTTTCGAGCAGCACCGCCTCGCCAACCCTCCCGCTTCCCGGTGGCTCAATTTCGATTACCTGCACCGAATCCTGCAAGAAGCCGCCGTCACCGCCGGGCAGGCTTACCCCGCCGGGTATGTTCCTCAACCCCGACACGGACTCTGGCAAACGCTAAACTTCGCCTTCATCCACCGCCGCGCCACCCTAAAGGACGAACCATGAACCTGAGCCTGTTGCAAGACCTGGCTTGTCCCTCCTCCCTCGCCGGTACGCGCTGCCTGGGAAGCCTGCAACCCGCCGCAGCACCTGCGCCCCGCCCCAGCCCTCACAACCCATCCGAATGGGAGGAAGGGCTGCTGGAATGTGAACGCTGCGGAGCCATCTACCCGGTTCTATGTGGTGTCGCCATAGTAGTACCAGAACCAGCCGCCTACCTGCAACAACACTACAAATCCATTCTAAGCCTGGCAATGGAACGGGGGCTTCGCATTAGCCCGGAGATGCTCGCCTACCTCAAAAGCCTGGGCGCTCATTACGAAAACGCCGGGCGCAATCCCTCCGCCGAAGATTCACCCCACGCCCTTAGCACTTATCTATGCGCCCATTACGACCGGGCTGCCAGCCCGCTTGGCAGCCTACCGGCAGACCACCCCCTCTTTGGCTTCGCCCAGGAATACCTGCGCCAGGACCTGTACGACACGCTCCTTAACCTCTTCAGTGCTTACCAAACCTCCAGCGCCAAACTGCTGGACCTCGGCTGCCACGTAGGGCGGCTGACCCGTGACCTGGCAACCAGGGGACACACCGTCATCGGGTTGGATATTTCTTTCACGGCTATCTTCACCGCCCGTCAGGCAGTGTTGGGTTTGCCCACTCATCTGCAAGAATACGAACTCTCCAGGGATGGATACCGGCGCGAAAAACGCCCCCTTCACCTGCCCCCATTGCAAAACGCGGAACTCCTGGTCGCCTCCGCCCTGCAACTCCCTTTCCGCCCTGCAACCTTTGAGGCAGCCCTGGCAGCCAACCTGCTGGATATTCTGCCCGACCCCATTGCTCTCCTACGCGAAATGAACACCGTCCTGCGCCCGGAAGGAACGATGGCGCTCAGTACCCCCTATCACAGCGGCGCAAGCCAAGCCGCTGCCCGCTGGCTGGGTCCAACCGCCAAAATGGATGCATCCCAGGCGCTGCGCTGGCGTATCAGCCACTACTTTAGCCTCCTCGCAGAGCAGGAACAAGTTCCCTGGGTACTGCCAGAACACCAAAGACGCTTCCAGGTCTATTTAAGTCACTGCCTGGTTGGCAGAAAGAAAGTCGGCACAGAAGCAAAATGAAGTTACCCGAAGTCGAACCAGACCGTATTCCCCGCTTGCGTCCCGCCTTTCTGGCACGCATTTTGGCTTTTTACCGTCCCTATCTGTGGCGTATTACGGGCGCCAGCCTGGTGATTGTTTTAGGGGTCGGCTTTACCCTGCTTCAGCCCCTCATCCTGCGAGACCTGATAGACCAGGCTGCCGCTGGGACAGATTTTTTACGCATGTCAGGGGTTGCGGCGGCGCTAGTTCTACTACCCATTCTGGCGGCGGCGCTCAGCGTTTTGCAGCAGCGCATCATCGGCGCCATTGCCGCAGACGCGCAATTTGATTTACGAAACAAAGTTTACACGCATTTACAATACCTACCCTACCGCATGTACGTCCACGCCCCACCCGGCGAAATTACCGCCCGGCTAAGCGGAGATGTGCAGCAAACCAGCCAAATTATCGCCCAAACTCTGCCAGAAGGCGGGGCAAATTCTCTAAAACTCCTCTTTAGCCTTGTCATCATGTTCCTGTTGGAATGGCGTCTCAGCCTGGCGGCATTGCTCGCCCTGCCGCTGGCAGGCTGGGTGATGCACAAACGCAACTACCAATCTCGAAAATTCTCCCTCAACTCCATGCAAGCAAGCGCGGCAATGGGTCTGCACGTAGGTGAGACCACCAACCCCAGCGGGATAATGAACCTGCGGCTTTTTAACCGAGTGAGATTGGAAGTGGAGCGCTACCGCGAACTTTCCAACAATGTCCGACTATTGGAAAGAAAGCAAAACACCCTGCACGCCAATACCATCCTGGCAGGCAGCCTCACCACCGCCATAGGGACGGCTCTGGTATATGCGGCGGGGGGATTGCTGGTCTTCAGCGGCGATTTCAGCATTGGCACCCTCATCGCCCTGGTGGCATATTTAGGCGGGTTATATACCTCCGCCCAGGGCTTGCTGCGCCTGCCCCAAAATATAGCCCAGGCGCTGGTCAGTTACGAGCGAATCTTTGAACTGTTAGATTTACCCCAAGAACCGCAGGGCGAAACGCCCGCCTCCCTGCCAACCCGCGCCCAGGGAGAACTTGTTTTTCAGGATGTCACCTTTCAATTTGACGATTCCGTACCTCTACGGGAACCCTCCCGCCCCTGGAGCCTGAACCTGATGGGCAAAAGCGGCGGCGTTACCTCCCCCGTCACCGGCAATGCACTGGAAGAAATCACCTTTGCAGTGCATCCAGGGCGCATGGTAGCAATTGTGGGTCCCAGCGGCGCAGGCAAGAGCACCATCTTCAATCTCATTCCCCGGTTTTACGACCCCATTCAGGGTGAAATCCGGCTGGATGGCAGGCGCTTGCAGGATATTCCCGTGCAATGGTTAAGGGAACAAATCAGTTTTGTGGGGCAAGGTATTTACATCTCTCCCGGAACATTAAGAGACAACCTGCTCTACGTTCAAAGTAATGCCACCGACTCGCAGCTTTGGGATGCCCTCGCCTCCGCCAACCTGTTGGAATGGGCAAAGACTCTGCCACACGGTTTAGATACCTTCATGGGGCAATCCGGTTCCCGGCTCAGCGGCGGAGAACGTCAGCGCCTGGCAATCGCCCGAGCCCTGCTCAAAGACGCCCCGATCCTCATTCTTGATGAGGCGACCTCCGCGCTGGACACCGAATCCGAACGCATGGTTCAGGAGGCCTTGGATGAACTGATGGTTGGTCGTGCCACACTCGTTATTGCGCATCGCCTCTCAACATTGAAGGACTTCGATCGCATCATGGTCGTCGA
>DYNS01000619.1 GCA_020720965.1 Anaerolinea sp.
TGTTTACAAAGTAGTCGAAGTTGAAGTTGGTGCTTTCTCCGGCTTGCTTGCCGGGGATGGGCATGAGGCGGGCGGTGAGGGGTTTGTGCAGCCGCAGGGAAATGGCGGCTACATCCAACAGCAGGGCAGAAAGTTGCTCTACGCTGGTTTCGCCGGGCAGGGGCAGGGTGTCTAACCCGGTTCCGCAGACGGTGGAGAACATGAGCAGGTCTTTGACGGTGAGGGTTTGCTCGGCGGCACGTTTGGCAAAGATGAAATCTTCCAGCACGGGCATCATCAGCCCGTTGAAACCGGCGCGGGGGTAGTCTGCCCGGTCTATCGAATCTGCCAGGATGGAGGCGGCTGCCATGGAGCCGTGCAAGCCCAGGCGCGGAGCGCCCATTCGCTCGAAGGCTGCGCCCAGCGATTGCGCCTCGTTGGGGAAGGGGGCGAGGGAGAAATCTAACCCGCCAAAGCGCACGCTAAACCGAAATTTGAGCGGCTCGGCGGCATAGGCAAGTTTGCGGGCATGTTCTTCCAACTGATGCACCAGGGCTTGCCTGCCTTCTTCCAGGCTGCGGGCGTTCTCAAAGGCGCTCACTGCCAGGTCTCCGGCTTCCAAAGCCAGGGCAAAGGAGGGCGATTCGTTGTCGCTGTAAGCCGCCGGGAAGAAAGGTCCGCCAGCCGGGACGTTTGCCAGGGCGGTGAAGCGCAGGTTGGAGAAGCCATCTGGCGAGAGGTGGGTGTTGCGGGAGATGACTTCCGCGCAGTAGCGCACAGCGGGCAGGTAAATGCCGTGTGCCGCATCCGCCATGACGCCGCTAAAGAAGATGTTTTTGGAGGCGGCAATCGCATCTGGAATCATCTCGTAGCTTTCCGGCACGTCCGGCAGGGCGGGTCCGAGCGAGGCGAAGTCTATGCCGTTGGCGGCGATGAGGGCGCTGAGTTTGTTGGCAAAGCGCGGGGTCAGGCTAATCGAATCGGCTCCGAGCAGGCGCGTAAAGGGGACGGAGGCGATTCGGGTGGTTTGCACGGCGTACCCGGCTTCTTCAAAGGCTTTCCGCGCCGAGGAGAGGAAGATACCGGCGGTTTGGATGCGGTCTTCTTTGATGGGCCACCCAACATTCATA
>DYNS01000620.1 GCA_020720965.1 Anaerolinea sp.
TTCCAGCCGGATTTGCCCGGTATGAGAGTAGGGCGCGGCTTGTTTAACGAGGAGCGATTCGGCTTCGGAGTAGACCGGTAACGCGCCATCCATCACATGCAGGCAGGAATTTTTGGCGGGTAAACTGAGCAGGAGCAGGTTGCCAAAGTCGCGGTGCATCCGAATATCGCGGACGCGGTTGTCTTTGACGGAGGCGGTGAAGACTTCGTACACGGTTTCGGCGGTGAGGACTTCGGCGGAGATGGCGGGGCGTTCTGCCGTGCCGGGGCGGTAGATGAGGTTGACGGGACCCCAGATTTCGTAATCTTGTTGAAGTTGGTAGCCGTTCATAAAATATGCCATTACCAGGGTGTCGTCCTGAATATCGGGTGCGCGCCAGGTGAGCTGCCACCAGGTTTGGCGTTGAAAGTCCCAATATTGCGCCCAGTAGTTGGCGTTGAGCATTTGGGCGCTGACGGAAAGCCCCAGAAATGCCAGCAGGGATGCCTGCCGCGCTTTGGGGGGCAGGAGAGATGCCAGCCCGACCATGAGCATGACTGCGCCGCCGATGGGGTGCAAGCCGTAACTTTTGTAGGCATCCATTAAGTCCACTTGCCGGTCGGAGAGGATGACGGGGAATATGCCAAACAGGACGCTGAGAGCGCCCAGGGTGACGAAATGCCCGGCGGGGGGCGGGGCTTCTTGGGCGGAAACGAGGCGCAGGGAAAGCCAAACCGCGCCCGCCGCCAAAATCCCGCTAAGGAGCGCCCAAGCCAGCTCGGAGTATTCGCTGCGGCTGATGAGGAAGTACGGATGGACAAACCAGGCGAAGATGTTTAGGTCTAAAAAGTCGGTAAGGGTTTGGAAAACCAGGCGCAAGCCCATTTGGCGCAGGTTGGAGAAGTAGTCCGCTGCCAGGTTGGCAACGTTGGTGGCACTGCGGGTGCTTTCAAAGAGGAAGATGCGCCAGTAGATAAAGCCCGCCGTTGCCAGCAGGTTCGGCAACGCCCAGGCAAGGGTTTGGGTGATTTGTCGGCGGCGCTGGTTTAATCCGCGCTGGAGCAGGCTGTAGCCAATGAGCAGGATGCGGGTGGCTTCAAAGCCGAGCATGTATTCGTAAATGAAGAGG
>DYNS01000306.1:0-3329 GCA_020720965.1 Anaerolinea sp.
CAAGCGCATCCGCGCCAGCCTCCCCACCATCCAGTACGCTCTGGCTCAAGGTGCCGGCGTAATCCTCGCCAGCCACCTCGGCCGTCCCAAAGGCAAGCGCAACGAAGAGATGAGCCTCGCCCCGGTCGCCGCCAAACTGAGCGAACAGTTCTACACACAGGCGCTGCCCCTGGCGCTGAAAGCCTACGCCGCGCCGGGGCGCATCTCTTACGCCGAAGCCTTGCGCGGCGACTTTCATCCCATCCAACCCGGCGAAAAGTTCGCGCCCCTGTGGAGCACGCACTGGGTGCAGGTGCAAGCCCAAATCCCCGCCGAATGGCGCGGGCAGGAAATTCACCTTTTGTGGGATTCCGCCTCCGAAGCCTGTCTCTGGCAAAACGGCGAACCGCTTCAGGGTCTGACCGGTTCCTTCAGCAGCTGGCAGGATGAAGCCATTCGTAAAGAATTTATTCTCACCAAAAGCGCCCAGGGCGGCGAAGAAGTGAATTTTTATGTGGAAGCCGCCTGCAATGGCTTGTTTGGCTTAAGCAACGAAGCCGCCAACCCGCGCATTGGCGAACTGCGCCAGGCTGAAATTGCCATTTTTGACCGCGCCGCCTGGAATTTGTACTGGGACTTGAAAGTCATCGCCGACCTGGCTCTGCACCTGCCCGCCAACACCCCGCGCGGCGGACAAGCCATCTACGCCGCCAACGAAATGGTCAACACCATTTTGCTGGATGACCCCTCCACCTGGCTCGCCGCCCGTGCCATTGCCGCCCGCTTTTTAGCGGCGCACAATGGTGATGGGCAGCACAACCTTTCTGCCATCGGTCACGCCCACATTGACACCGCCTGGCTCTGGCAAATGGCAGAAACCAAACGCAAAAGCGCCCGCACTTTTGCCAGCGCCACCCGCTACATGGACGATTACCCCGAATACCAATTCGCCTGCTCGCAAGCCCAGCAGTTGGATTGGATCAAAGAACTGCACCCGACGCTCTACGCCCGCATCCGCCAAAAAGCCCGCGCCGGGCAATTTATCCCGGTTGGCGGAACCTGGGTTGAGCCAGATTGCAACCTGCCCAGCGGCGAATCGCTCGTGCGCCAATTTTTATATGGGCAGCGCTTCTTTGAAGCCGAATTTGGCGCGCGCTGCCAGGAATTTTGGAACCCGGACGTCTTTGGCTACAGCGGCGTTCTGCCCCAAATAATGAAGCTGGCGGGCATCCGCTACTTTCTCACCCAAAAACTATCCTGGAACCAGTTCAACAAACCCGCCAGTCACACTTTCACCTGGGAAGGCATCGACGGTTCGCGCATCCTGACCCATTTCCTGCCCACCGACACCTATAACTCAGTTGCCAACGTCAAAGAAGTCCTTTACACCCTCCAGAACTTCAAAGACCACGAGCGCGCCAACGAAAGTTATCTACTCTTTGGCTTTGGGGATGGCGGCGGCGGCCCAACCACCGCCATGCTGGAGCAACTGCGCCGCATGAACGATGTCGATGGCCTGCCGCGCACCCAAATCCGCGCCCCGCGTGAATTTTTTGCACGCTGCGAAGCCGACCTGAAAGACCCACTGGTCATAGTCGGCGAACTGTATCTGGAACTGCATCGCGGCACTTACACTTCTCAAGCGCGGAATAAGCAATTTAATCGCCAATCCGAGCTTTTATTGCGGGATGTGGAGATTCTCTCCGCCCTGGCTTTTACCTTGCGCGGAACAGACTACCCGGCAACTGCGCTGGAAAAACTATGGAAATTGGTGCTCACCAATCAATTCCACGACATCATCCCCGGTTCCTCCATCGCCGAAGTCTACGCCGACTCGACCCGTGATTACGAACTTGTTCTAAACCAAGCCGAAAAAATGCGCGACTCTGCCCTTTTGGCCCTGCTCCCGGCTGGAACAAGCCCCGTTCAAGTGGCGGTTTTCAACACCCTCAGTTTCCCCCGCGCCGAAGTGGTTGAACTGCCCGCAGGCATTAAGGGCGGACAACCCACCACAAACGGGAAAAGCCTGGGCGTTGTCAGCGTGCCTGCTTTGGGCTATGCCGTTCAGATGCCAGCCGGAGCCGCTGAAACTGTATCCGTTTCGGAAACCGAAAACGGCTACAGCCTGGAAAACCAACACCTGAAAGCCGAATTTAACCCTCAGGGTGGCTTGACCCGCCTGCTTCACAAATCCACCCAGCGCGAGAGTATCGAGCCGGACGCGGTGGGCAATACCTTTGTCCTCTACGAAGACCTGCCCAACAATTGGGATGCCTGGGACGTGGACGCTTTTCACCTGGAGAAAAAACTACCCATCCCTGGGGCAACCTCGGCGCGGGTTGTGGAAGCGGGACCCCTGCGGGCTGCGCTGACCTTTGAGTTTTCCATTTCAGCCCACAGCCAGATTCGCCAAACCGTTTCGCTGGATGCGCTTGCCTCCCGGCTTGACTTTGCCTGCGAAGTGGATTGGCACGAGCGCCATCAATTTCTAAAAGTGGAATTCCCGCTCAACGTCCGCGCGGCGTTTGCCACCTACGAAATTCAGTTTGGACATGTGCAGCGTCCAACCCATTTCAACACATCCTACGACATGGCGCGTTTTGAAGTACCCGCCCACAAATGGGCGGATGTATCCGAGCCGGATTTTGGGGTGGCGCTGCTGAATGATTGCAAATATGGCTACGCCGCGCATGGCAACGTCTTGCGGCTTTCGCTGCTGCGCGCGCCCACCAACCCCGACCCGCAGGCAGACCAGGGCAGGCACCAATTCCGCTTTGCGCTGTATCCGCATTCGGGGAGTCCGCAGTTGGCTGGGGTAACGGAGGAAGCCTACCGCTTTAACGTTCCCCTTCTGACGGTTGAAACCGGCGGACAGGACATCCGGCAGACTTTCTTTGCCCTGGATGCCCCCGCCCTGGTGCTGGATACCCTTAAAAAAGCCGAAGATGGCAACGACCTGATTCTGCGCTTTTACGAATCGCGTGGCACACGCGGCACAGCGCACCTGAGCAGTTCCTTGCCGGTCACTTCTGCCGCGCTGGTAAATTTGCTGGAAGACGAAATCACGCCGCTCGACTGGCGGGACGGCGTGAGCCTGGCGTTTAAGCCATTTGAGATTATTTCGGTGCGGGTTTGTTTGGGATGAAACCATGCTCCATTTTTAGTTCCTGCAATGCCCCCGCTTCGGGGCGGGATTTATACATGGGGTCGAGTGGGTAGCAGCCCGAAACCAGCCCCTTGCGGGGGGCGGTGGTGCAGTCGCTGAAGGTGCGGCAGATGCGTTTGCGGTCGAGCGGTTTGCCTGCCAACACATCGGCGCTGGCAAGCTCTGGGCCGCCTATGCGGTAAAT
>DYNS01000306.1:3339-3827 GCA_020720965.1 Anaerolinea sp.
CGGGGAGTTCGGGGTAGGCTAATATCATACGTCCCAAGCCGATGAAATCCGCTTTGTTTTCGCGGATGACGGCTTGCGCCACGTTGGGCAGCCAGTCTTGAAGGTAGGTGTACGCCGAGCCGACAATTGCCAGCGCGGGGAATTGCGCTTTCAAAGTTGCCACCACGCCGATTTGACGGGACACGCCGACGAGCGGGTCTTCAGGTGGGGCGTAGCCGTCCGAAGGGGGAAACAGGGCGGGGCGTTGGATATGCGGGTTGTAGTAGGGACTGCCAGCGGTCAGACAAATCAATTCGATGCCAAGCCGCTCCGCCAAATCCAAAAATTGAATCGTTTCATCCAATTGAATTTCAAGCGGATGGCGGGGGTCGTTGCCGAAGCCGTAGGGGTAATCGCCTTCAAAGAGCGGTTGTCCCATCTCGCCAGCGGGGGCGCGGAAAGGCGGGAAGTCAAACGCGGAAAGGCGCACGCCAATTTGCAAGCCAGGG
>DYNS01000307.1 GCA_020720965.1 Anaerolinea sp.
CCGCCAGTTCGGCAGCGGTCTGTACGCCCATCAGCGCCAGAGCAGATTTGGCGGCGGGATGAACCCTGGTTGCCCCGCCGATGATTCCCACCGCCATAGGCATTTCCAGCGTTCCCACCAAATTCCCGGCGGAATCTTTTCCCCACGCGCTCAGGCTCTGATACTGCCCGGAACGCGCCGCGTAGGCGTGCGCCCCGGCTTCGATGGCGCGCCAGTCGTTGCCGGTTGCTATCACCACCGCATCCACCCCGTTCATAATGCCCTTGTTGTGGGTGGCGGCGCGGTAAGGGTCAGTCGCCGCAAAAGCATAAGCGGCGAGGATACCATCCCGTACCTGCTCGCCGCTGTACCCTTCAAACGCCATCGCCTCCAGCGGAACAGTGCAGCGGGCGCGTGCCACCCGCCTATCCGCCAGGTTGGAAAGGATGCGTAAATGCACCTTGCCGCCGGTTATCGCCTCTACTTGCGGCGCCAGGCGCTCGCAGGCGGTATTGACGGCGTTAGCGCCCATCGCATCGCGCACATCATAAAGCAGATGCAGCACCAAAAAACCGCCCACCGGCGACTGGGAAATGACCCGCACTTCCAGGTCACGCGCTCCCCCACCGAACTTTTTCAGCACCGGGTCCACCGCATCGGCGGCGGCGAGCAATTCGGCTTTGTGTTCATAAATTTGCAGGCGGGCTTGCTCCAGGTCGGGCAAATTTAACACCTGTATCTGACCAATCATCAGCGGTTGGCTGCTGCTGGTAAAGAACCCCCCCCCGGCGCGGACGAGTTTTGCCATAAACGAAGCCCCCGCCACCACCGAAGGCTCTTCCACCGCCATCGGAACCAGCACCTCCCGCCCGTTTACCAAAAAATTCAGCCCAATGCCCAAAGGCAGGCTATGCACCCCCACCGCATTTTCCACCATCTTATCCGCAGAATCGGGGGTAAGACCGCCGCTCTGCCAGGCTAGAAGCGCGTCTGCCTCCAACCCTGCCGCCTGCGCCAATTGAGCGGTACGTTCTTCCCATTTCAGGTTGTAAAATCCGGCAATCCGAGAAGTTGTCATGTGTTTCGCCTTTTGCGTGTTCAATATTCGATGCTTGCTGATTCTATCCCCGCCTTCTGGCAAAACCTATCATCTTGAATAAATTGGACTGGTCTAGTAGAATATCTCACCGAGGAGATACACCATGCTCTTAACGCGCCAACAGTTGGAGGAGAGACTTCTTGCGCTTCATCAGGCGAGCCTGCAATTGGTAGAAGATATTTCGCTCGAAAGCCTGCTGGAAAGAATCGCCACCGTTGCCTGCGAACAAGCACAGGCGCGTTATGCTGCCCTGGGGGTGCTGGGCGAAGACCATCAACTCAAGCAATTCATCTCAGTCGGCATGACGGAAGACGAAATTCGGCGCATTCCGCACCCGCCCATGGGCTTGGGGCTGATAAAAGCCCTGATGAACAGCCCGGAATCCATCCGCCTGCCAGAAATTCAACACGATTCCCGCAGCAGCGGCTTCCCCAAAAATCACCCTCACATGCGCTCCTTCCTCGGCATCCCCATCCGCCTGGGAGAAGACCAATACGGGCAAATTTACCTCACCGAAAAGCTGGGCTTGCCAGAATTTACCGAAGAAGATGAGCAAATCATCCAAATGCTGGCTGCATATGCGGCGGTTGCCATTCACAACGCTCAACTATACGATGAGCTCAAACGCCGCGACCAAACCCTCACCCGCCGCAACCAAGATTTAGCCCTGCTCAACAACATCGCCGGGGCGCTCACCTCCTCCCTCAAGTTGGATGAAATCCTGCACAAAACCCTCACCCTCGTCATGGAACACCTGGACGTGGAAGCCGGTGAAATCTTCCTGCTGGAAGAAGACCGCCAAACCCTGCGCCTGGTTCTGCACCGGGGGCAAGCCGCCGAAGCCTTCTGGACTCGCAACCGCTTCCACGTTGGGGAGGGGCTGGTAGGTCTGGTCGCTCAAACCGGCGAAGCCATCCTCAGCCATGACCTGCCCACCGATTCGCGCTACCTGCGCGATGCGGTCGTCAAAGCCGGTTTCCGCCAGATGGCTTGTTTTCCCCTCACATCCAGCGGCAACCTGGTCGGGGCGCTCAACGCCGCCACCCGCAGCATCAAACCCATAGACGAACACGCTGTTCAGGTCATCACCGCCATTGGCAGTTGGGCGGGCTTGGCAATGGAAAACGCCCGTCTGCACGATGATGCTCGTCGCCTGGCAGTTTTGGAAGAGCGTGACCGAATCGGCATGGACTTGCATGACGGCATCATCCAATCCATCTACGGCGCGGGGCTGGTGCTGGAACACGCTCGCCTGCTGATAGACCAAGACCCCAAAAAATCTGCCGAGCGCATTCAACAAGCCGTAGATGGGCTAAACAACACCATCCGCGACCTGCGCTCCTACATTTTAGACCTGCGCCCCCGCCAACTGGGCAACGAAAACCTGCTCACCGGTCTGCGCCGCCTGCTGATGGAGTTTCGCATCAATACCCTGGCAGAAACCTCTCTCACCGGCAACGCCGAGGAATTTACCGACATATCCAACACCCAGGCAGTTGCCCTCTTCCACATTTGCCAGGAAGCCCTCGCCAACGCCGCCAAACATGCCCGCGCCCGCCGGGTGGCAATTCACCTGTGGGCATCCGAAGACCGCTACGTCCTGGAAATTCAGGATGATGGACGCGGATTCGATATGTCCAAAATGAGCATGACCCTGGGACACGGGCTATCCAACATGTTCACCCGCGCCCATCACGTTGGCGGAGATGTGGAAATCTGCCCCGTCTTGGGAGAGGGAACAGCCATTATGGCATGGGTTCCCCGCAGCCCCAACCCGCCCCCAGCGTAGGGCAAAACCCCCGCCCCGCCAGCCGAATCCCTGTGAAACGTCCTTCGCCCCTGCGAAGGACGCTTTGTTTATCCCTCGCATTCTTTAAGGTAGATATACGACATTTTTCTTTTTTTCTTTTTTGCCTCCCATATATGGCGGTATTGCCTTGCAAGCCGCCCTTATTGGCTAAAACAAATGTTCTTGGGTTTCGTCATTCCATCCACTCATCCGGGCTTATTCTTTAAGGTTTCAGCGCCTTAAAAAAGACAAAGTTTTTAAGGTCGCGTAGGGTTGCGGCATGGCATCTTTGCCCCCTTTTTGCTAGAATAAGACAAATTTCGTTCAGGGATGCCCGCCTTTTCGCCTCCCTCTCCCCGGTTACCGTTGCAATCTTTTTCTCGTTTTTTCTCCCCTCTGTGCGCTTCGTGCAGAGGGTCTGGTTTCCTTGTCCTTATTTCTTCGGAGTCTGCATGAACATTGAAAATACCTGGCAAACCATCCTTGGGCAGTTGCAAATGGAAATGCCCCGCGCCTCTTTTGATACCTGGGTTAAAGACACCCGCCCTCTCTCCTACGCCGAAAGCGTGCTAACCATCGCCGTCCGCAACGCCTACGCCCGCGACTGGCTGGAGAATCGCCTTATGGCGGATGTTCTGCGCCTGCTTGGCGAACACCTGCCCCAGGCGCAAGAAGTGCGCTTTGTCGTTTCCAGCGCCCAAGATGTGCTGGAAAACGAACAACGCCAGGCGGAAGAATCCAACCCCAGCCAGCCCTCCACCCTGCCAGAAAAACCGCGCAACCAAACTCTCAACCCTCGCTATACCTTCGATAACTTCGTGGCAGGTGCCAATAGCCGCCTGGCACACGCCGCAGCCCTGGCTGTGGCAGAAAAACCCGCCCGCGCCTACAACCCTCTCTTTCTTTACGGCGGCGTTGGGCTGGGCAAAACCCACCTCCT
>DYNS01000308.1 GCA_020720965.1 Anaerolinea sp.
GTACCCCCTGGGCTGCCAGGCTGGGCAGGGATTCCGCGCCGCCGAGAACCGGTACACCCAAAACGAGGGTTCCGTGCAGGCTGGGGTTGTCGTCCACTATTCCGGCAATTTCAAACACACCCAGAGATTGCATCATCTCCAACACGGCTTTGGCGTGACCGCCCGCGCCATAAAGGATGATTCTTGCCGAGGAAACGGGAGCAGGCTGAGGGGAGGCGGAAAGAGAGCGGATAAACGCCTCGGTGATGAGTCTATCCTGTGGGAGAGAATCCAGGGCGATGCCCCTTTCTTCCGCCAATGCCTGCGCCGGTTTGGTGATGCGAAGGTTGGAAGGCGCGGCGGGCGGCGGGGTAATTTGCGGGGCGGGCAGCGCCTCCCCGGCAGAGTCGGCGAGGTATGCCAGGGTTTCGCCCACTGCCAGGGTTTGCCCCTCTGCCGCAATCAGGCGCAGGTATCCGCCTTGCGGGGCTTCCACCTCGCTGGCGGCTTTGGTCGTCTCAATGGTGAAGAGCAGGTCGCCCGGCTTAACCAGGCTGCCCTCCGGGGCGTGAATTTGCACGAGGCGGGCTTCGGGTTCGTTGGCGTTTAGCATGGGCACGGCAATGGGGTGAAGAGGCATGTTCGGCTCTTTCTGTGGGGTTGTTAGATGTTATCCTGTTGTTTACTTAACATTTTTGTTATTTTTGCTATAATGTTTGGGTATTCTTATCCAATTTTAATAGAAGGAGTTTGTGATGGAATTTGGACGCGCTTTCACCTATATTTTTGAAGACCAGGACTGGCTGAAGAAGGTGGGGATTGCCGCTTTGGTCATTTTAATTCCGCTGATTGGTCCCATTGTGCTGATGGGCTGGGGGCTGGAAATTACCAAACGGGTTATTTATAACGACCCCACCCCTTTGCCCGCCTGGGACGATTTCGGCGGTTTCGTCTCCAAGGGCTTTCAGGCTTTTGTGGTGAGCCTGGCTTATAGCCTGCCCATCATCCTGATTAGTGTTTGCGCCCAAGGGTTGACCATTGGCGGGGCAAGCCTGATGAGCGATATGGACGGGGACACGGTTGGGATGTTGGTGACGGTTGTGATGCTGTGTTTTACCTGCGTTGTGCTGATTTTGGCAATCGGGGTCGGCATCATCATCCCCGCCGCGCTGGGGAACCTGGCTGCCACTGGTGAATTGGGCGCTGCCTTCCGCTTTGGGGAAGTTTTGGGCATGGTTCGTGCAGCCGCAGGTCCTTATCTGCTTTCCATTTTGGGCGTGTTTTTGGCAACCCTGGTGCTTGCGCCGGTTGGGTCTTTGCTGTGCGGTGTGGGCGCTTTGCTTGCCAGCGCGTACACATCTGCGGTGGGGAGTCACCTGTATGGGCAGGCGTATAACGTTGCCAAAGGCGCTGCGCCAACCATGTAAGAGATTGGTTTTATCTGCTGAAAACCGCCCAGCCAAAAAAACTGGGCGGTTTTTTATGGGCGCAGGGCGGCTTGTAAAATGGAATCCACCGAGGGGAGGATGCCATCTTCCAGGGTTTTGGAGTTGGCGATGGGCAGGTCTTGCGCGGCAACGCGGGCAATTTTGCAGCCGGGAATTTCTTGCGCTGCGCGGGCAGCGACCTCCGCGCCCCAGCCGAGGGAGAATGTGCCTTCTTCTACGGTGAGCAGACGGCGGGTGCGGCGCAAAGATTGGTAGAGGGGCGCAAGGTGAAAGGGGGCAAGCTGACTAAAAACAACAATTTCGGCAAAAATTTCGTGTTCGTAGGCAAGGCGCAGGGCGGCTTCCCGCGCCAGTTCGGCGTTGTAGCCGTAGGTGACGAGGGTGAGGGAGGCGGTATCTGCCCCGGCGAAGCGCAGGGTAACAACCGGGTAAGGGTCGGGGGTGGAGAGGGTAAGCTGCCAGTCGCGCAGAGAGTCTTCGGTTCCCTCCAAAACGGGCAAAAGGTAGAGCAGTTTATGCTCCACGAACAAAACCGGGTCTTCGTCCGCAATGGCGTTTTGCAACAACGCCCCAGGGGAGGTGAGATTGTTGGGGGCAAGAACTGTTAGCCCCGGCACGCCCAAAAAGTGTTTTTCTAACGATTGAGAGTGGGTAGGTCCGTAGCCGCGCCGCCCGCCCATGGGGGCGCGCAAAACAAGGGGGACGCGAACCTGGTCGTTATACATCCAGCGGAATTTGGCGGCGTGGTTTATGAGCTGGTCGGCGGCGAGGGTTACAAAGTCGCCAAACATCAGTTCCGCCACCGGGCGCAGACCGCGCAGCGCCATGCCGGTTGCCATGCCCACAATGGCAGATTCGGAAATGGGGGTGGAGAGTACCCGGTCTGGAAAGCGGGTGGAAAGCCCGCGTGTGACCTTAAAAGCCCCACCGTAGGGGTCTAAAATGTCTTCCCCCAGCAGGTGAACGCGAGGGTCGGCTTGCAGGGCGGCGTGTAAGGCGGCGTTGAGAGATTCAAGGACGGTGGTCATGGCGCGAGGGTGGGGAAGGGGTCGGCAAGGGCGCGGGTGAATGCGTCCTGGATGAGAGTGCCTACTTCGGCTTCCGCTTGCTGGGTTTGGGAGGCGGAAAGGCGAGAGGCGTGGATTTGAAGGGGGTCGAAGCGCTCCCGCAAGACGGCGATGGTTTCCTTGTCGCGGGTGTCGTCCCCTTTGCTGTGGGCGGCGAAGCGGTACGTGTGCAAGATGAGCGCCGCCGGGTGGGTATTGCGGACGTGTTGGAGAGCGGCGCGGGCAGTGGCTTGCACTTGCATAACATCACTGCTTTCCAATTCCCAGGTCGAAATGCCAAAGGCGGCAAAGCGGGCAGTCATGGACCCGGCAACGGCGCTTGGGGTGGGGGTGGTTTGGGCAAAGCGATTATCCTCCAGCACATACAAAACCGGCAACTGCCACAACGAAGCCAGGTTCAGGCTCTCGTAGAGCGCCCCCTCGCCCAGGGTTCCATCCCCAATAAAGGCAAGGCAAACATTACCGGTTTTCTTCACCTTCTCTGCCAGGGCAACCCCGGCGGCAATGGGGGTAAACCCGCCCTGAATGCCGTTGGTGTAAAAATTCTTCCAGTGAATATGCTGACTTCCGCCTCGTCCGCCCACCAGCCCGGTTTGCCTGCCCATTAACTCTGCCGCCAGCCGGTAAGGGTCGCCGCCATAGGCGAGGAAATGCCCATGACAACGGTGATTGCTCCAAACGACATCTTCCGCCCCCAGCAAGGAGAAAATCCCCGCCGCATCGGCTTCCTGCCCAATGTAGGCATGGGTAGTGCCAAACAGTTTTCCGGTGGCAAACTCTTGCAGGGCGCGTTCTTCAAAGCGCCGAATGGTCAGCATGGTCTTATAAAGGTCGTAGGTATCGTCCATCGGGCGGGATTATAACGGCTTTTTGGCTCTGCCCCTCATGGTATAATGCCCGGCTGATATGAACAGCGAAACCCCCACAACAAACACAAAAATTTGTCCCACTTGCGGAACCCGCCTGTCAGAGAACGCCACCCGCTGCCTGGTTTGCGGCACAGAGTTAAGCCCTTCAACCGATTCCAAAAGCGATAGCGGTATTCAGGCTGCCCGAATGCCAGAAATTACCCTCAGCCTGCCCGCCGCTTTGGGGCTTTTGGTACTCTTCCTCACCATCGGCGCGGTTGTTGTGTTTGCCGCAACCCGTTTGTTGGGAGGCGGCGCTCCCAACCCGGCAGAAGCCAACGGGACTCTCACCCCCACCACCACCCTGACCCTCACCCCCACCGTCACCCCCCTGCTGACCAACACCCCCGTCCCCACCGACACCCCGCTGCCACCCTTCGACTACACGATTGGCAGCG
>DYNS01000309.1 GCA_020720965.1 Anaerolinea sp.
AGATCACGCAGGGCAACCCGCTCTTCATCCGCTGGATCGCGGGGCAGTTGGGGCGTGAAGGCTCGCAGTGCCGCACCATCGCCGAAGCCTGCGCCTTCATTGACAAAGCCCCCAAAGGCAACGACCCGCTCGAATACATCTTCGGCGACCTGCTGGAGACCTTCACCGCCGACGAGACGAAAGTCCTCGCCGCGCTGACGTATTTCAGCCTGCCCGCCAAACTCAAGTGGATCGCGGATATGACGACCCTGCCCGAACGCGCCGCCGAAACTGCGCTGGAAGACCTGACCGACCGCTCCATCCTAACATCTGACCTGTCCGCCCAAACCTACTTTCTCCCCCCGCTTACAGCGAAATTCATCCGCACCCGCCGCCCCGAAGCCGTGACCCAAACAGGCGACGCCCTCACCGACCGCGCCTATGCCCTCGCCCTGCAATACGGCGGAGACACCAACTATGAAGGCTTCCGCACGCTGGATACCGAATGGGACTTCATCTCCGCCGCCCTGCCACGCCTTTTGACGGGCGACAATGACCGTCTGCAAACGGTCTGTGCCCAACTTATGCAATTCTTCAGTTTCACTGGCAGATGGGATGAAGAAATTTGGCTTGATGAGCAAGCCGAAGCACGTGCCCTCGCTACCAACGATAAAGAGAAAGCGGGTTGGCGAGTATTTGACGCGGGATACACATACTCCCTTCGCAACCAACCTGCCGAAGTGCTGGCATGTGCCGCCCGCGCCGCCGAACACTGGCAGAACAGCACGCCGCGCAATAAAGCAATTGCCATTCGCCTACGTGGTCTCGGTCATCAATTGAACAAAGATTATCCTGCCGCCATCGCCGCCTACCGCGAATCCCTGGAAATTCGCCGCGCCATCTCCCCCGAAAGTGACGATGTCGCTATCGCGCTGAACTCTCTGGCGGAAGCGGAACGCGCAAACAAAGATTACCCCGCCGCCAAGCGCGATTACAACGAATCTATTCGGATTTCAAAGAAAGTAAATTACCAAGAAGGTGTTGCCTCATTCACAGGAAACCTAGCGGAACTCGCCCTCGACCGCGAACAGTGGGCAGAAGCCGAGTCCCTCGCCCGCGAAGCCCTCCCACTGGCAGAAAAAGTCGGGCGGCAGGAGTTGATTGCCAACGATTGTCATCGCCTCGCCAAAGCCCTGTTCAAACAAAACCCTCTTGTAGAGACGCAGAATTCTGCGTCTCTACAAGAGGCATTATCCCTCTCCCGCCGCGCCGTTGAGATTTACACGCGCCTGCGTCAGCCTCATAATTTGCAAGAGGCGCAGGAAACACTGGCGGATGTGGAGAAAGCCCTGCACCCATAAGAGCGTCAGCCTTCGGCGCGGGTTCAACTACTCAACGCCCCCGCCAAGCCCCAACCAGCCTTCCAGCGTCTTTGTCAGTTCCTCCATCTTCATCGGCTTGGCGAGGTAGCCGTTCATCCCTGCCTGCAAACAGGCTTCACGGTCGCCTGCCAGCACGCTGGCGGTGATGGCGATGATGGGGATATGTCGCCCGGTTTGCTTTTCCGCCTCCCGAATGCGCCGGGTTGTCGTCAGCCCATCCATTTCCGGCATGTGAACATCCATCAACACCACCGAAAAACAATCCGGGCAGGCGCTCAGGCGTTCCAGCGCCTCGGCGCCGTTGGGGACGGTTTCTGCGCTTAAGCCCAACTGGGCTAACTGATGCAGGAGGATGCGGCGGTTAATCTCGTTATCTTCCACCACCAAAACCGGTTTTTGAGGCGCAAACACGGGCAGAGCGGGCAAACGTTGGGGTTGTCTGGGGGCAGTCGCCGGGGCGTGACCCCGCTTTTGCGGGGCTTTACAGCCGAGGGGCAGAGAAAACCAAAAGGTGGAGCCTTTCCCTTTTTCCGAAAGCAAGCCAACCTCCCCCTGCATCAAATCCACCAGGCGGCGCGAGATTGCCAGTCCCAAGCCGGTGCCGCCATATTTGCGGGTTACGCTGCCATCCGCCTGGGTGAATGGCTCGAAGAGCCGCGCCTGCTCGCTTTCTGAGATGCCGATGCCGGTATCCTGTACTGCAAACGTGACCATCGCCATCCCCGTGCTGAGGGTTGTTCCGCTAACCCGAACATGGATTCCGCCCTGCTCGGTGAACTTGACGGCGTTACTGACGAAATTGCTCAACACCTGCCGGATTCGCACCGCATCCCCCACGAGTTCGGCAGGCAGGGCGGCTTCCATCGTGTAACCAATGCTCAGGCTTTTTTGAATGGCTTTGCCCCGAAACAGTTCCACCACATCTCGCACCATCTTCTCTGGGGCAAAAGGCTCTGGTTTAAGGAGCAGTTTGCCCGCCTCGATTTTGGAAAAATCCAGAATATCGTTCAGAATGGTGAGCAGCGCCATTGCCGAGTCTTTGACGGTGGATGCGAATTCTTCCTGTTCCGCATCCAGTTCGGTTTCCAGCAGCAGTTCGGTCATGCCGATGATGGCGTTCATGGGGGTGCGGATTTCGTGACTCATGGTGGCTAAAAAGGCGCTTTTGGTGTAAGAGGCTTCCATAGCGCGGTCACGTGCTTCTGCAAGGTCGCGGTTTTTGCGCTCGCTTTCGGCGGCGTAGGCTTGCAGGCGGCGGGTGTTTTCCACCCTTTCAATTTCTGCCCCAATCCACTGCGCCATCAGGTTCACAAAGTCCATTTCACCGGCGCTAAAAGGTTGTTGGCGTGCTGCGTTGCCAGCAAAAGAAAGAGCGCCGTACAGGCTCCCGGCGACATACACCGGGGTTCCCAGGTAGGCTTCTTGTTTGTGCGCCCGGTAACAAGGGTGCTTTTCCCAGGGGCTTTTTGCGGCATGTTGGATGGCAAGCGCCTGCCCGTTTTGTAAAATCTCCTGGCTATAGGTTTCTTCCAGCGGCAGAAAGGCTCCGGGTTGCAGGCTTTCCTCCAGTGATTCGGAGGCTACAACCATGAACCGGTCCTCCTCCACCTTGCCTAACATGCCCTGCTGCAAGCCGAGGTGTCGCGCCCCCATCTGCAAAAAGGCTTGCAGTTTATTTTCAAAGGTATCCTGCCGGGCAATGATGCTGTACAAGCCGCGTATTGCTTCTTCGCTTTCGCGCAGGGCTTTTTCCATCCGCATCCGCTCCGTCAGGTCGGTGATGACAGTGATGGAGCCTTCGTACTCGCCATTGACCAGGCGCGGCACGCCGCTGATGAGCGCGAGCGTCTCGCTGCCGTCTTTGCGGCGCAGACGAGATTCGTAGGCGCTGGATTTTCCGCGAACCCGGCGGGAGTAGGCGGCTTCCAGAGTTTTTTGGGCTTCCGGGTAGGTAAAGTGACGAGGGTCTTTGCCCATTAATTCGGCGGGTTGGTAGCCGAGCATGGAGGCATAGGCGGGATTGACATATTCAAAATAGCCTTCTTTGTTGGTGATGGTCAGCCCCTGCCCCATGGTATTCATCACCTGAAGCGACATATCCCTCTCGCGCTGTAACTGCATCTCCACCAGTTTGCGGGCGCTAACATCCTGCAAGATTCCGACCGAGCTGATAACCGTACCCTCCGCGTTTTTGACCTGAAGGGAGGTATCCGAAAGCCAGCGCGACTCGCCGTTTTTGGTGATAATCCGAAAGTCGCAGCGCCAAACGCCTTGGGTGTGCTGACGGCTGCGGGTGCGTTCTGCGGCGCGTTGGCTGGAGTTTCCTTCCACTTTGCCGCGCAGGTTCGATTCCTGAATCAGGCTGTCGAAGCGGGCAGGGGTGAGTTCCTCCCGGCTGTAGCCGGTTATCCGCTCATTTTCCTCGCC
>DYNS01000310.1 GCA_020720965.1 Anaerolinea sp.
TTGCCAGGTAGGTTTTTAGGGCTTGCACCTCTTGCGGGTCGTAGGCGGTTTGCGCTCCGGCGGCGATGACGACTGTGGTATCTTCTGGTACTTTGCCTGCCGAAAGCAAGTTGAGGGCTTGCACGGCGTAGTTTTTCTTTTGCAGGGTGCTTGCCAGCAGGGAATAACTTCCCTCGCCGTAGGTTTGCAGCCCTGGCTCACCATGCCCGGTGACGAAGTACAGTACTCGGCTTTGGGGGTTGAGCAGGCGCAGGAGGGCGCCGGTGATTTCTTGTTCGCTGGGGTAGGTGATGGGTTCGCGGCGGTCTTCCATCTTAAAGACAATGGTTCCGTCTCGTTCCACTCCGTCTTGTTGGGCGGCGACCGGGTTCAGTTCCGGGTCTATCACCTCGTAGGTGAAGTTCCCGGCGCTGTTTTGTGCCATGTTCTCCAGCAGTTTGCGGGTTTCTTCGTAGGAGGTGCGGGCGGTGTAGTAGGCGGCGGCATGTACGGGGGCGGGCAGGGCTTGCAGGGTTCGCAAGGTTTCGGGGGCGAGGGTATTGGTTTGGTCTTGGGTTATATCCCAGGTTTGGGGGTTCTGATAAGCGATGACATTGAGGAAGATGAGGATGCCCACGAAGGCAAGCAGGGTGATGAGGGCATTGCTGCCATATTGGGCTTGCCGACCGGTGAGGAACTGGCGGGTTGCCTCCGGGTTGAGCAGGGCGGCGAGGGCGAAGCCCAGCACAATGCCTAAGGCGGAGAAGAGTACCCCGTTTTGTAGAATCTCCGAATCGAGGCTGAGGATGCCGGTGCTGGCAACCCAGCGGGTGAGAAGGAAGCCTACAAAGGATAAGCCGGAAAGGACGGAAAGCGCCAGCCCTAGCGGCGCAAAACGGCGCGGGTCTGTGTTCATTAGCGCCACCTCCTTAATTCCACTGCGGTTGTGCCGATGAACAGCCCCAAAGCGGTGAGGCTGAGGAAGTAAACGATGCTGGAGAGGTTGAGGATACCCTGGTTGAAGTTGTCGTACACCTGGGCGCTAAAATCGAGGTACCGAAACACTTCTCCGCTGCCGGGCAGGATGTTGGCGGGAGCGCCGATGAGCCACCACAGCACCACAAACAGCGAGAGGGTGACGAAGAAGGCGGCTATCTGATTATCGAACAGGGCGGAGATGCCAATGCCAAGCGCCAGCAGGGCAGAGGCGGCGAGTAGTGCGCCCAGGTAGCCTGCCAGGGTCATCATTATGTCTATACCGGGGGTGACAAGGCGGTTGAGCATGATGGGGAAGACCAGGGTGAAAGCCAGCAAGGCGATGAAGAAAAGCAATGCGCCCAGCCACTTGCCGATGATGAGTTCCGCGTCTCGCACGGGGGCGGTGAGGAGCAGTTCCATGGTGCCCATTTTTACTTCGTCTGCCAGGGTTCGCATGGTCAGGGCTGGGACGGCGAGGATGAGTAGGAAAGCCATGGGACCGGTGATGATGCGGCTGTCTGGGGCATCCGTGTAGCCGAAGGGGCTGGAGGTGAGGGTGAGGATGTTGAGGGCGAAGATAAGCCCAATGATGAGCAAAAACAAAAAGGCGACTGTGTATGCCACCGGGCTGGAAAAGTAGGTTTCCAATTCTCTTTTGGCAATTGTCCAAATGTTGCGCATGGTATTACTCCTTTGCTGCCTGAGAAGTTTCTTCGCTGGTCAGTTGCAGGAAGATTTCTTCCAAACTCAGGCTCACCGGGCGCATTTCCAGCAAGCCCAGGTTCATTTGCACGGCAAGCCGCGCCACTTCGGGGCGCAGGTCGTTGCCAGGGGCAAACTGAAATTCTATTTCGCCCTCGGCTGGTTGGTGTACTTGCTGCACCCCTGCCAGGGAGAGGATTTGTTGGGCGAGGTCTTCCGCTTCCCCTTTCACTTTTATAAAAACGCGTTCTGCCCCGGTCAGACGGGCTTGCAGGTTTTCGGGGGTGTCTTCGGCGGCGATTTTGCCCTTGTTTATGATGAGAACCCGGTCACAAAGTTGCTTGGCTTCAGAAAGAATGTGGGTGGAAAGCAGGACGGTGTGCTCTTTGCCCACTTCTCGAATGACGTTGCGGACTTCGATAATCTGTGCCGGGTCCAAGCCGATGGTTGGTTCGTCCAAAATGAGCACTTCGGGGCGATGCAGAAGCGCCTGCGCCAGCCCCACGCGCTGACGCATCCCCTTGGAGAGGTTGCCGATGTAGCCCTGGGCGCGTTCTAGCAAGCCGACCTTTTCCAGGCTTTCTTGCACGGCGGTTTGCGGTTTGGGCAGGTGACGCAGGTCTGCCATGAACTTGAGGTAGTCAAACACCGTCATGTCGGTATACAGAGGCACGGTTTCGGGTAGGTAGCCCACCCGCTTGCGGACATCTAACGAGTGGGAGACAACATCGAACCCGGCAATGGATGCCTCGCCGCTGCTGGGCGGCAGGTAGCCAGTTAAAATCCGCATGGTTGTGGTTTTTCCGGCTCCGTTAGGACCTAAAAACCCTAAAATTTCGCCCTGTCTGGCTTCAAAGCTTATGCCATCCAAAGCGCGGCGCGAACCATAGTTTTTGGTCAGGTTGGTGACGCGAATCATACAATCTCCTGCCATGTGTGAGGGGTAAACGAAACAAAAGGCACAGCAACCCAAAGGGAGTGCAGTGCCAAGCGGTTTTCACTATACATCAATTGAATTTCAAAAGTCAAGCGGGTATGTGAATTCTAATACAATCCTAATATTCCCCTTCCCACAAGGGAGGTTGGTAGGCGGGGCGTTTGCCATTCATCAGCAGGTAGGGGGCGGCGCGTTCTGCCAGTACGCCCAACTTTTTGAGCGAATCCAGGTCGCGCAGGGTTTTTTGGCGGCGTGCCTGCACAATGGCTTGCACACCTTTTACCCCAATGCCTGGCACGCGCAGGAGCTTCTCTTGGGGGGCTTTGTTCACTTCCAGTGGAGATTCTGCCAGGTGTTTTTGCGCCCAGGCTTGTTTGGGGTCGGTGTGTAGGGGCAGGTTGCCCTGCCCGGCAAAGGGGAGTTCTTCCAGGTCGAAGCCGTAATCCCTCATTAAAAAGGAAGCCTGATATAGGCGTTGCTCTCTCAGCGGGTGGACTGCCGCTTCATTTTCCATCGGCGTTTGGGGGATGGGGTGAAAAGCGGAGAAATACGCTCGTTGCAGCCCCACGTTTTTGTGCAGCCATTGGGTTGTTGTCAGCAGTTCCAGGTCGCTTTCGCCTGCGCCGCCTGCCACAAACTGAGTGACGCTGGAGGTCCAACGCCCCTTCCATGCGTTTTGGGGCGGGCGGTTGCGCCGAATTTCTTCCACCCAGCGCAGGGGGCGCAAAAGTTCCTCCAAAAAGATTTTGTGGGGGGCAAGCCGGGCGAGGCGCTCGGTATTGGGTGCCTCCAGGTTGATGGAAACCCGGTCTGCCAGCAGCATGGCGCGTTCCACCTGGGCTTTTTCTGCGCCCGGCATCAGTTTGAGATGAAGGTAGCCGCGAAACCCCAATTTGTGACGCAGGATGTCTGCGGTGTCTAGCAGCTTGTCCTGGGTGCGAATGCCACCCCCGGCAATGGCGCTGCTGAGAAAGATGCCTTCGGCGGCTCCTCGCTGTGCCAGGTTGGCAAAAAGCCTGGCAAATGGTTCTGGCTGAAAGGTGGCGCGCCGAAAATCTCGCCCGGCGCGAAAGGGGCAGTAGAAACAGTCGCGCTCACAGGCGGAGGAGAGCAGGGTTTTGAGCAGTTGAATTTTTCCGCCGCCGGGCAGGTGCGCGGGTTGGACGAGGAGATTCTCCGGGCAGGAG
>DYNS01000025.1 GCA_020720965.1 Anaerolinea sp.
GATGACCTTGCCTTGTGCCTGCGCTTGCTTCAGGGGGAGGCGCTTCGCGTCTGCGCCGGAGGCGGAGATGAGCGCCTCGATGCGTTTTAATCCCTCGGGGGGGATGGCTCCGCCGGTTTCATCCCGCACTTTAAAGCCGTTATCGGTGGGCGGGTTGTGGCTGGCAGTGATGTTGATTGCCCCGCAAGCGCTTTTGTTCACCGCCGAAAAGGCAATGACCGGGGTGGGGGTTGCCCCATCCGTCAGCCACACGCCAAAGCCGTTGCCTGCCAGCACCTCGGCGGCGGCGGCGGCGAAGTTTTCGGAGTGGAAGCGCTTATCGTGACCAATCACCACCCAACGTCCGGCGTTGCCCTGTTCCAGCATATAGGCGGCGTAGCCTTGCGCGGCGCGGCGCACATTCTCAAAGGTGTAATCCTCGGCAATGACTCCGCGCCAGCCGTCGGTGCCAAATTTAATTGTTTGGGTCATGTTTTTTTCCTTATTTGGTGGGGTAAAAGTGCGGGCAATTATAACAGGGCGCTCTCTGGCAGGAATTTTGCGCCGGGCGTACAATCAGCCCCAACCCATACCCAACAGGAGAAAAAATGCCCCAACACCCGCCAGAACCGTTTCGGATTAAGATTGTCGAACCTATTCGCTTGCCTTCCCCCGAAGAGCGCCGCGCCGCCATTGCCGCCGCCGGGTATAACGTTTTTACCCTGAAAGCCCAAGACATTTTTATAGACCTCCTCACCGATTCTGGAACCGGCGCCATGAGCCAAAATCAGTGGGCAGCCATGATGCTGGGGGATGAATCTTATGCCGGGGCGCGTTCTTACCTGCGCCTAAAAGCCGCTGTGGAAGATATTTTTGGCTTCAAGCATTTCTTCCCCACTCACCAGGGGCGCGCCGCTGAAAATATCCTCGCCGCCGCTTTGGTCAAACCTGGCAACAGCATCCCTTCCAACATGCACTTTGATACGACCGATGCCAACATCCGCGCGCGCGGCGGCAGACCGGTGAATCTCGTCATAGATGAAGCCTCCGACCCCCAAAACCCGCACCCCTTTAAGGGCAACCTGGATATTGCCAAACTCAACGCCTTCATTCAGAAGGTTGGGGTAGCCAACATCCCCTTCGGCATGATAACCGTCACCAACAACGCCGGGGGCGGGCAGCCGGTTTCCATGGAAAACATCCGCGCCGTAGCGGAGACTTACCATGCTCACGGCATTCCTTTCTACATCGACGCCGCCCGCTACGCCGAAAACGCCTACTTCATCAAACTACGTGAACCCGGCTACGCCGACAAAACCCCGCAAGAAATTGCCCGCCAAATGTTCTCCTATGCCGATGGCTTCTGCATGTCCGCCAAAAAAGATGCCATCGTCAATATCGGCGGCTTGCTTGCCACCAACGAAGATGGCGTTGCCGAGCGCCTGCGGAATGAGCTGATTCTGCGGGAGGGATTTGTCTCTTACGGTGGCTTAGCCGGGCGCGACCTGGACGCGATGGCAGTGGGGCTGTACGAAGGCTTGGACGAAGCCTACCTGGCATATCGCCTGGGGCAAACCGCCTATCTCGCCGCCTGCCTTAAAGACCTGGGCGTGCCGATGATTGAACCCCCCGGCGGACACGCCATCTACCTGGATGCCGGAGCCATCCTGCCGCACATCCCCCACGCCCAATTCCCCGGTCAATCGCTCACGGTGGAACTGTATCAGCAGGGCGGCATTCGCGGCTGCGAAATTGGCTCAGTCATGTTTGCTCATCCCGACCCCGACACGGGCGAGATGATGTATCCGCACCTGGAACTGGTTCGCCTCGCCATTCCGCGCCGGGTTTACACCCAAAGCCACTTCGATTACGTTGCCGAAACCATCGCCAACATCACCCAACAAGCCCACACCCTGCGCGGATACCGCTTCACCTACGCCCCAGACCTGCTCCGCCACTTTACCGCCCGCTTCGAGCCGATTCCTTAACCGAAGGGAAACCCCATGCCAAGACCCAAGACCCCACCCCCCGACCCGCGCTTTGAAGAACTCTGCCACCGCCTCCGCGCCGACCAGACCCGCATCAAAGTCCCTGGCGTAGCCCTGGGCGTTTATCACAACGGTCAGACCTTTACCGCCGGGTTTGGACGCACCAGCCTGGAAAACCCCCTGCGGGTAACGCCCGCCACCCTCTTTCAGGTCGGCTCCATCAGCAAAACCTTCACCACCACCGCCCTCATGCGCCTGGTAGAAACCGGTGACCTGGACCTGGATGTCCCCCTGCGAAAACTGTTGCCCAAATTCAAAATGGCGGATAAAGAAACTGAAAAACGCCTCAGCGCCCGTCACCTGCTTACCCACACCGGCGGATGGGTGGGAGATTACTTTAACGACTTTGGCAACGGGGACGATGCCCTGAAGCAAATGGTGAAGAAAATCGGCAAATTGCCCCAAATAACCCCCCTGGGCAGCCTCTGGTCTTACAACAACACCGGCTTCAACCTCGCCAGTCGCCTGCTGGAAACCCTCACCGGCAAGCCCTACGAAACCGCCATGCAGGATTTACTCCTCACCCCCCTGGGCTTAACCCAAACCTACTTCTACCCCAACGACCTCTTCCTCACCCATCGCTTCGTATGTGGACACCAAACAGTGGACGGCAAAGTGAAAGTAACCCGCCCCTGGGCAATTGGGCGCGCCGGAAACGGCGTGGGCGGGGTCATCAGCGCCGTGCCAGACCTGCTCCAATACGCCCGCTTTCACATGGGCGAACACGGGCAGGAGGTTCTCTCCCAAGCCAGCCTGCAAGCCATGCGCCAACCCCAGGCGGATGCAGGCGGTTTTCGGCAGATGGGGCTTTCGTGGTTCATCCGCCGCGCCGGAGAGATGGAAATTTACGGGCATGGTGGCGCAACGCACGGGCAGCAAGCCGCCTTGCACTTCATCCCCTCCCAAAACTTTGCCGTTGTCCTGCTTGTCAATAGCGATGAAGGAGGGATTCTGACCGATAAGATTCTCTCGCAAGCCCTGGAAATCTACTTCAACGTTAGCCTGCCCGCCCCCACCCCGCTGGAAACCGCCCCCGAAACCCTGACAGAATACGCCGGAACCTACGACCTGCCCATTTCGGCATATACCTTGCAACCCCAGGGCGATTCCCTGCTCCTCAACGAAATTCCACGCGGCGGTTTCCCCACCCCGCAAACCCCGCCCGGACCAGCCATGCCCCCGGTTCGCTTTCAATTCTACGCACCCGATAAAATCATCGGGTTGGACGAGCCGATGAAAGGCAGCCTGGCAGAATTCTTCCGGGACGAGACGGGCGCGATTCGCTTCCTGCGCCTCGGCGGCAGGGTACACCCCAAAGTGAGTTAACCAACGTCATTTCTCTCACCCCAATCCCTCCCCCGCCGGGGGAGGGGCTTTTTTATCTTCTCTGGTGAGACAATCGGCATACACTCCCCTGTAACGCTCCGGCAGCAACGCCGCAATGCGGCACATAATCTCATCCAAATGGGCTTGCAGAGCCGCCTCCCTGCCTTTGGCGGGTAAAGGCGGCAGGCGGAAAGGTTCTCCCGCCGTCAGCGTGACCGGGAAACGGCGCAAACGCCTGAGATGGGCATACATCACCTTGTCTTCTGTGCCGGTAATGGCAACCGGAATAACCGGAAAACCAGATTTTGCCGCCAAATATGCCACCCCCGGCTTTCCGGCAATCATCGTTCCGCTGCGGCTGCGGGTTCCTTCTGGGGCAATCACCAGGGCGCTGCCTGCTTCCATCTTTTGAATCATCAATCGCAGGGTTTTAATATCCGGCTGCAAGCGGTCTATAAAAATGAAGTTGAGATGTTTGCCCAGCCAGCGATGCCACCACACCTTGCCCCACTTCTCCGCAACCGGGATGAACATATCCAACCGGTCTGAGACGTAAAAGAACATGAGAATATCCAGAATGCCGATGTGGTTGGATGCAACGATGAAAGCGCCCTGGGTGGGGATGTTTTCTGCCCCGCGCACTTCAATTTTGGCAATGCTGCGGAGCAGAATCCGCACCAGGGCGCGGATGAGTTCAGGCATGGTCGGGGTCTCCGGCGCAGTGAGCGTACACGCCCCGGTACGATTCGGGCAGCAGGGCGGCGATGTGGCACATCACCCGGTCGGCTTCTTGTTGCAGGGCGGCATCCCTTTCCAGCGCCGGGTTCAGGCGCAGGGTGATGGGTTTTCCGGCGCGGACGAGGATTCGGGAGCGGCGCAGGCGCTTGAGATTCTGCAACATTGCCTGGTCTTCGGTTCCCACCAGCGCCACCGGGATAACCGGCGCCCCGGTTTTGACGGCGAAGAATGCCACCCCGGAGTGCGCGGGTTGCAGGGCGCAGGTTTTGGAGCGGGTTCCCTCCGGGGCGATGACGAAGATGCCGTTTTGCTTCATGCGGCGCAGCACCTCGCGCACGGCGCCAATATCCGGGTTAAAGCGGTCTATAAAAAATCCGCCTACCGAGCGGGTGAGCCGCCCATAGATGGGGTGATTCTTGTATTTTTCCGCCACCGGCATAATGATGTTGGGGTATTGAATGGCGTAGTACAGCACGGCGGAATCGACCCGCCCCAGGTGATTGGCGGCGAGGATGAAGGGTTTGCCGATGGGCAGGTTTTCGTAGCCTTCAATTTCTATGCGGGCGATGATGCCCAGAACGAATCGGACGAGGAAACGGAAGATGGATTGAATCATGGTCGGATGTGTGGCGTTACTCTGCCTGCAAAATGTGGGTGAGAATGCTTGCGCCGCTGCCGCCGATGTTTTGTGCCATGCCCAGGCGCGCGCCTTGCACCTGGGTTGCGCCACATTCGCCGCGCAATTGTTGAACAACTTCCACAATTTGGTACATGCCGGTTGCCCCAACCGGGTGCCCCCTGGCTTTTAGCCCGCCGCGTGTGCAAACCGGCAGCCCTCCGCCGATTTTAATGGTCCCCTCCAAGCCCAGGCGGGGCGCTTGCCCGCGCTCGGCAAAGCCGCAAGCCTCCAGCGAGAGGGCGGACATGATGGAGAAGGCATCGTGCAGTTCAAAAAAGTTCAGTTCCTGGGGGCAGATGCCCGCCATTTGGTAGGCTTGCCGGGCGGATTGGTAGGCGGCTTGCAAAAAGAGCGGGTCGGGGCGGTTGTGAACGGCGATGGTGTCGGTTGCGGCGGCGGAGGCGGCTACGCGGATGCGCGGTCTGCCCCGCAGGGCGGAGACTTTTTCGGCGGGGACGAGAATCGCCGCCGCTGCTCCGTCTCCAATGGGGGAGGCATCCAACAGGTTGATGGGGGTCGCCACCATGGGCGATTTTTCAAATTTCTCCAGCGAAATTCGGTCGTGCAGGCGGGCGTTGGGGTTGTGCAGGGCGTTTTCGTGAGCGTTGAGGGAGAAGGGCGCGAAGTCGGCGTGTTTCCAGCCATATTGGTGCATGTAGCGGCGCATGATGAGGGCGTTTAGCCCGACAAACGAAACGCCCTGGTCTACTTCGTAGTCCGCGTCTGCGGCGGTTGCCAGGGCGGCGGTTACCTCCCGCCCGGCTTTATCGGTCATTTTTTCCACGCCGAGGGCAATGGCAACCTCCACCTCGCCGGAGGCGACCGCCATCAGCGCGGCGCGAAAGGCAGCCGCGCCAGACCCGCAGGCGGCTTCCACCTTTACCGCTTCTGCGCCCCACATCCCCACCCAATCCGCATAGTAACCACCCAGGTGATTTTGATGGTTGATGAGCGGCGAGAGCATGTTGCCCACAAAAAGCGCGTCTGCCTGTTGTAAACCGGCGTCTTGCATGGCGGCAAAGACTGCCTCGCCGCCCAACTCACGTAAAGATTTGCCCCAATGTTCGTCTACTTTGGTTTGTCCAATGCCTAAAACGGCTACAGGTCTCATAAACTATTCTCCGATTCAATTTGGGCTATTGTAGCAAATTCCGCTGTCAGGAACTATCCTATTGACTTCTCTTTCCATTCGCCTTACAATGTGACTTGTTGGTCACATGACTTCGAGGTCACATTCGTTTATGCCCAAACAAACCTTTCTCAACCTGCCAGAAGAAAAACGCGCCCGCATCATTGAGGCGGCGGCACAGGAATTTGCCGCCAACGGGCTGGAAAACGCCTCCACCAACCGGATTGTCGCCCACAGCGGCATTTCCAAAGGCAGTTTTTACCAGTATTTTGAAGACAAGCGGGATGTCTTCTCTTATCTGATGCGCGTGCTGGAAGAAGAAAAACTCGCCTTCTTCTCGCACCGACACCCCCCGCCGGGGCGCTTGGACACATTTTCCTATTTCCGTTGGATGATTCAGACCGGCATGGAATTCAACTCCGCCTACCCGCATCTCACCCAAGCCATTAGCCGGGTTCTGTTTACCGAAGGTCTGTACTACGGACCCGTCTTTGCGGATTTGCGTCAGCGTGGGCGGGCAGCCCTGGCGGCAATGGTGGAAAAAGCCCGCGAAGCCGGTGAACTGGACCCCAACGTGGATGTGGAAATGGCGGTGATGGTGATGGAAACCTGGAGCAACGTCATCACCAACCTGCTGATGGAACCCCTCCGGCAGCAGGCAGACGCAATGACCTGGGTGCGCTCTCCCGAAGTGCAAAACAAGATAGACCAACTTTTTTATGTCATGGAATACGGGCTGCGGAACACCTCCGCCCCGGTAGAAAGGACAACCGCATGACCCTTTACACCCGCCTGGCTTGGCGTAACCTTTGGCGGCACAAACGCCGCAGCGTCACCATTCTCGTTTCCATTGTGCTGGTACTGGCGCTGATGATGTTTTACGATGGGCTGATTGTGGGCTTCGAGCAAGCCATTTACGGCAACGCCATCAATGTCTTTGGCGGCAACGTGCAGGTTCACGCTCCCGGCTACCAGGAAAAGATGGACACGACCCCGCTTCTGTCCCTGGAGGGGGATGCCGCCATTCTGCAAGCCGCTCGCGCCCAGCCCCAGGTTCTTTCTGCCAGCCGCCGCATTCACACCAGCGGCATGGCAACCAGCCCGGAGGGGGCTTTCCCCATCTCCATCACCGCCATAGAGCCGGAAAGCGAAGCGGCGGTGAGCATCATCGCTCAGAATATTTCCGCCGGGCGTTTTCTCAATAGTGCGGATGAAGAATCCGTGCTGATTGGTAAAGGGCTGGCGGATTCGCTGGGCGTGCAGGTCGGAGACCGAATCAGCCTGGCGGGGCGCGCTCAACACGAACAGATGCGAACCCGCTCTCTCACCGTCATCGGCATCTACGACCTGGGCATGACCGAACTGGAGAAGAGAACCGTTTACCTTTCGCTCGCCCAAGCCCAAAACCTGTATAACCTCACCGGGCAAGTGACCGAAGTGACTATTGTGCTGGAGCGGATTGGGCAGGAAGCCGAAGTGATGAGCGCCCTGCAAGCCCAATTTCCCCAAGCCGAATTTGCCTCCTGGGAAACCAGCTTCCCCGAACTGCAAGCCACCCTCGGCACCAAAGGCGGGGTGATGGATGTTTTTAGCGTCTTCATCCTGCTCATCTCCGGTATTGGCATTTTCAACCTGCTGATGATGGCTGTCTATGAGCGCACCCGCGAGATTGGCATGTTGGGCGCGCTGGGGCTAAAGCCTCGCCAAATTGCCTGGCTCTTCATTTTGGAAGGGATAATGCTCGGCTTGGTGGGAACCCTGCTGGGGATTGGCTTTGGCTTGCTCATCAATGTCGTCTTTGGGCAAATCGGGCTGGATTACAGCGCCTACTCCGACATCACAGAATATATGGTGCTGCTGAACGACCGCGTTTACCCTGGCTTGGGGCTGGAGCAGCTGCCCAAGCGGGCGCTGACGGTGGCAATCATCTCCGCTTTGGCGGCATTGTACCCGGCGCTGACAGCCGCCCGCAAAGAACCGGCAGAAGCCCTGCACTACGTCTAACCCCCACAGACAAGGACAACCCATGCTTCCTTTTCTTCAAATGTCTTTTCGAGACTTAATGCGAAACAAACGCCGTTCCTTCTTCTCCTCGCTCGCCCTGGGGTTGGGGATGGGCATCCTCCTGCTGATGGCAGCCTTTGTAGAAGGAGAGATGCGCGGCGCGTTGGATAGTTCTCTGCGCTTTGAAAGCGGACATTTGCAAATCCGCGCCGAGAGTTACAACGAAAACAAAACCAGCCTGGCATGGAAAGACCTGGTGGAAAACCCCACCGAACTTGCCAGCCAAATCGCCGCCTTGCCCTCTGTTCAGGCAGTCACGCCGCGCCTGTTCGCCAGCGGCATTGTCACCTCCGGCAACGAATCTCGCGGGGTGAGAATTATCGGCATAGACCCCACCTCCCCCGCCAATGAAATGTATCGGCAGGCGCTTTTGCAGGGCGAATACCTGCAAGCCCAAGACCGGGAAGGCATTCTTTTAGGGTTGGCGCTGGCAGAAAAACTCAACCTGGGGGTAGGAGATACTTTTCTCCTCCTCGCCAACACCGCCAACGGGCAAGTGACCGAGCAGCCCTTCATCGTGCGCGGCATCTTCAGCACCGGCATCAGCGGCTACGACAAATCCACTGTTTTTCTGCCCCTTGCCAAAGCCCAAGCCCTCACCGGCACAGAAAACCATGCCACCACCCTCTTTATTCTTTTGCACGATAAAGAACAAGCCGAAGCGGTGAAAGCCGCCCTCGTCACCGGCGCTCGCTACAAAGTGCAAACCTGGCAGGAGATGAACGAACTCCTCACCCAAACCGAGCAAATGTCTAAAAGTTTCATGGTCATTTTCTACCTCATCGTTTTGGGCATCACTGCCACCGTCATCAGCAACACCCTCGTCATGTCGGTCTTCGAGCGCACCCGCGAAATTGGCATCCTCGCCGCCATTGGCATGAAATCCGGGCGGATTCTTTCCATCTTCCTCACCGAAGCCTTCCTGCTCGGCATCGGCGGCATCCTGCTGGGCTACCTCATCGGCGGCGGCATGGTCTGGTACTACAGCACCTACGGCTTCTACATCGGTAACATGGGCATGAGCGGCATCCTCATTCAGGATACGATTTACACCCACTTGACCCTGGAAGACGCTCTCAGCCTCTCCCTCACCGCCCTCATCGTCACCCTGCTCGCCGGAATTTACCCCGCCCTGCTCGCCTCCCGCCTGGAGCCGGTGGAAGCCCTGCGCGGTGGCAAATAACGCCTCTCCCGATTCGCTGCCACTACCCTCTTATTCCCTCACAGGAGTTCGCCATGCAAGTCGTAAAAATTGAAAACGTCACCCGTGTTTACCAAACCAAAGCCATCCAAACCCATGCCCTGCGCGGCGCAAGCCTGACCATTGAAAGCGGAGAATTTACCGCCCTGGTCGGTCCCAGCGGCTCTGGCAAAACCACCCTCCTGCAAATGATAGGCTGCCTGGACCAACCCACAACCGGCGCGGTTTGGGTCAACGGCAAAGAAGTCACCCGCCTTAACCGCGACCAACGCGCCGACATGCGCCGCGATTCCATCGGCTTCATCTTCCAGTTCTTCGCCCTCATCCCCACCCTCAGCGCCTACGAAAACGTGGAAATGCCCCTCCTGCTCAACGGAACCCCCGCCTCCGCCCGCCACACCCGCGTAATGGACCTGCTCCAAGCCGTAGATTTAGCCGACCGCGCCCACAACCGCCCCGACCAAATGAGCGGCGGTCAGCAACAGCGGGTTGCCATTGCCCGCGCCCTTGCCCCCCAACCCGCCCTCATCCTCGCAGACGAACCAACCGCCAACCTGGATAGCGCCAACGGCGAGCAAGTGATGGAGATTATGACCCGCCTCAACAAAGAAACCGGAGTCACCTTCGTCTTTGCCACCCACGACCCGCGAGTCATCAAATATGCCCGCCGCATTGTCACCCTGCGGGACGGGTTAATTGTGGACGACAAATGAAAACATCCCTTTCCCTTGCCCTTTTGCTGATGTTGAGCCTGAGCGCCTGCGCCGGAGCCAACACCGCGCCCACGCCTTTGCCCACCCTCGTGCTAGATTCTTCCTCCGCCCCCGCGCCTGCCTCCCCTGCCAATGGGCAGGTCACTGCCTCTGGCGTAGTCATCCCCTCCCAACAGGCAGACCTGGCTTTCGGCGCTGCCGGACGAATCAGCCGGGTGTATGTTCGAGAAGGCGAGGCAGTTTCCGCCGGGCAGGTTTTGGCTCAATTGGAAGATTCCGCTTTGCAGGCGGAACTTTCTCTCGCCCGCAGCGCCCTCCAGAGTCAGACCTCCCCTGCTGCCATTGCTGCTGCCGAGCAAACCCTGGCAAATGCCCAAAAAACCCTGGAAGATGCCCAAAAAAAGGTGGATGCCCTCGCCTACAAACGCGCCTCCGACACCAAAATAGACAACCTGCAAGCCGAAATTGACCTGGCAGAGCAGACCCTGGCGAGGGCGCAGGAAGCCTACAAATCCCTCTCCCGCCTGGCGGATGGCGACAACCGCAAAGCCAGCGCCCTCTACGCCATGACCTCTGCCCAAATGCGCCTGAATGCCCTGGTTGCGGAATATAACTGGCTGACCGGCAAACCCACCGAAACAGACGCGGCGATTACCCGCGCCAACTACGCCGCCGCACAGGTCGCCGCCCAGGAAGCCGCCTGGACTCTCGCCGCCCTCAAGGGCGAAACCCTGCCCCCGGAAGCCAGCGGCGCGGCGCTTTCGGCTTTGGAGAATGCCAAAACGGCGGTCATTTTGGCAGCGGAGCGCCTCGCCGCCGCCCAAATCCTCGCCCCCATTGACGGTGAAGTGACCTTTTTGAGCCTGGAAGTGGGCGAATATGTTCAGCCCGGCATGACGGTTCTACGCCTGAACAACGTCCAAACTTTGCAGATAGAAACAACTGACCTGGGCGAAAATGACGTGGCGCAGGTGACGGTGGGACAGCCCGTGAGCGTGTATGTCAAAGCCCTTAATGCCACCCTCAGCGGCGAGGCGCTGTATATTTCCCCGGTGGCAGATACTTTGGGCGGGGATGTGGTTTACCGCACAACGATTACCCTGCACCAACCTTACCCGGCGGGTCTGCGTGCCGGAATGAGCGTGGATGTCTCTTTTTTGATGGAGGACTAAACCCCAATGTTCAAACGCCTGCTTTCTTCCAGCCGTTACATGGTCATTCTCGCCGTGTTGGGCGCTTTTCTCACCTCGGTTGCCCTGCTGCTATACGGCGGCGTGGAAACGGTTCGCATTATTTTGGAAGCCCTGAACGGAGGCTTCAAAAGCAAGGAAATCATCCTTGCCGCCATTCAGGTCGTGGATTTATTCCTACTCGCCACCGTTTTGTACCTCATCTCGCTGGGGCTATACGAGCTGTTCATAGACGACACCATCCCCGTGCCAGATTGGCTGGTGATTCATACCCTGGACGACCTGAAGGAAAAGTTGATTGGGGTCATCATCATCGTCTTTGGGGTGTTGTTTTTGGGCAAATTCATCGGCTGGGATGGCGAATCGGATATTCTTTCTCCTGGTCTTAGCATTGCCGCCATCATCATCGCCCTCACCTACTTTTTGAGCCAGAAGAAGAAGGCGAAGTCTTACGAGGACAAATAGGAACTGCGTTAACATTTTTATCAAATTCTTGACAAATATTATCCACTTCCGTAAAATGACCTTACTCCGATGGGGAGTAGCCGCCCGCAAGGGATGAGTAATCGTCAATCCGGTTTTTTTCCCGGTTGCTCAGGTAAAGGCAAGACCATCGCCCGTTGCGGCGGTGGTCTTTTTTTTATGCCAATCGCCCATATTCCAAACCACAAGGATAAGTATGCTAGACCAATGGGAACAAACCCTGCTGAGCGCCCTCCAAACCCTCTTCGACCAGTTCGGCTGGTGGGGGGTGGCGGGGATGATGGCGTTTGAAAACGCAACCGGAATTACCCCCAGCGAGGTGACCCTCACTTTTGCCGGGTGGATGTTAATTTCCGCCCACGACATTTCGCCCTTGTTCATCTTTTGGGGCGGGTTATACGCCTCTTTGGGCAGCGTGGTCGGTGCCTCCATCACCTATTGGGCGGCGCGCTGGGGCGGAAGACCGCTGGTAGACCGGATGGCAGCCTGGTTCCGCATGGATGCCCGGCATATCCAAACCGCCGAGGCGCATTTTCAACGCTGGGGCGTGGGGCTGGTTTTGGGGGGTAGAATCATTCCCGGCATCCGCACCCTGGTCAGCATTCCGGCGGGGCTGGCGCGGATGTCTTACCCGGTCTTTTTGCTTGCCACCTTCGTTGGAACGTATCTGTGGTGTACCCTGCTTATCGGTGCGGGCTATCTGCTGGGACATGAATGGCATCTCATCAGCGCCCTGCTGAAGCAGTGGCTTCCCTACCTGCTGGCGTTTTCCTCCCTTCTCTTCGTCCTCGTCTTTTGGTGGCGCATCCGCCGCCCTGCTCTCTCTACCGAAACGGAGTAACCTGAAATGAACTGGCACACCTTCACCCCCCAAGAAAGCCTGCAAACCCTGCAAGCCGACCCGTCTCGCGGCTTAACCGCCGCCGAAGCGGAGCGCCGCCAAACCGAACACGGGCGCAACGAACTGACCGAAAAGGGCGGGCGCACCCCCCTGCAAATTTTGTGGGAGCAACTGACCGCCACGATGGTCTTAATCCTGTTGGCGGCGGCTCTCGTTGCCGCCCTGCTGGGAGATGCCAAAAACGCCATCGCCATCAGCGCCATTGTGCTGTTATACGCCGTGTTGGGCTTTGTGCAGGAATACCGCGCCGAGCAAGCCATTGCCGCCCTTAAGAAACTTTCGGTGCCTGTCGTCCGCGCCCTGCGGGATGGCAAACTGACCGAACTCTCGGCGCGGGAACTTGTCCCCGGAGATGTGATTCAACTGGAGGCGGGCAATCTCATTCCCGCCGACCTACGCCTGTTGGAAGCGGTGAATCTCAAGATTCAGGAAGCCGCCCTCACCGGCGAATCGGAACCGATTGAAAAGAACACCGCCGCCCTGCCTCACCCCGACCTGCCCCTCGGCGACCGCCGCAACATGGCATACATGGGAACAACCGTCACGCAGGGGCGCGGGCAGGGATTGGTCATCTTTACCGGCATGAAAACCGAACTGGGCAAAATTGCCGACCTGATTCAGCAAACCCCGCAGGAGCAGACCCCCCTGCAACAAAGGCTGGATGCCCTCGGCAAGACCCTTGCCATCGTTGGGATTGTCATTGCCGGGTTCATCTTTGCCATTGGTCTGTGGCGCGGCGATGAACTGCGCCACATGCTTCTCACCGCCGTCTCGGTGGCGGTTGCCATTGTGCCGGAGGGGCTTCCGGCGGTTGTCACCATCACTTTGGCATTGGGAGCGCAGCGCATGTTAGCTCGCCGCGCCCTTATCCGCAAATTACCGGCGGTGGAAACCCTCGGCTCTGTCACCGTCATCTGCTTCGACAAAACCGGAACCCTCACCGAAAACAAAATGACGGTTGTCGTGGCGGATGTTGCCGGGCAAACCCTGGATTTGACCGAAGACATGGAGAGAAGCGGCACGCCCACCCTGCGGAAGGATGCTTCCCCCCTCGCCTCCGCTTACCCCTCCGTCAGCCTGCTGGCAGTCGGTGCCGCCCTGTGCAACGATGCCCGCCTGGTGGAACACAACGAGGGCAATTTTCACGCTCTGGGCGACCCCACCGAGGGCGCGATGGTAGTCGCCTCTGCCAGGTTGGGGCATTGGAAGGAAGACCTGGAGGCAAGCCTGCCCCGCGTAGGCGAATTCCCCTTTGATAGCGACCGCAAACGGATGACGACCCTGCACCGCGCAGAAGATTCTGCATGGGAGCGCTACCAGGTTCCGGCGGGCGGTTGGGTTTCCTTTACCAAAGGCTCGGTGGATGGCTTGCTCCAAATCAGTCAGCAGGTGTGGGTGGATGGCAAACGGGAGCCGCTTACTCCGCAGTGGCGCGAGCGCATTGAGCAGACCAACGCCAGCCTGGCAGCCAGGGGAATGCGCGTTTTGGGAGTCGCCTACCGGGTGTGGGATGCCCCCCTTAGCCCGGAACGCGCCGAAGAAGCCCTGACCTTTGTGGGCATGTTCGGCATGATAGACCCGCCCCGCCCGGAAGTGAAAGACGCGGTGGCGCTTACGCATACCGCCGGGGTGCGAACGGTGATGATAACCGGCGACCACCCTCTCACCGCCGCCGAAATTGCCCGGCAGTTGGGAATTTCGCAAAACGGGAAGGTTCTCACCGGGGCGGAGTTGGAAGCCCTCAGCCGCGAGGAATTGCTGGCGGCGGTGGAGGAAATTAACGGTTTTGCCCGCGTCTCGCCGGAACACAAGATTCGGATTGTGCAGGCTTTACAGGAGCGCGGACACATCGTCTCCATGACCGGGGACGGGGTGAACGATGCTCCCGCCCTGCGCCGCGCCGATATTGGGGTGGCGATGGGCATCACCGGCACGGATGTTTCTAAAGAAGCCAGCGACCTGGTGCTGTTGGACGATAACTTTGCCACCATTGTCGCTGCCGTGCAGGAGGGCCGCACCATTTACGACAACATTCGCAAGTTTGTGCGCTTTAGCGTGG
>DYNS01000621.1 GCA_020720965.1 Anaerolinea sp.
GCCTTCAGTCTTTCCCTTTACAGCGCGGCGTCCTCGGAAAAGACCCTGCGCATCATGCGGACCATCGCCTTCCTCGGAATGCCCCTCGTCCTCGCCTACACGGGCGTGGTCTATTGGATTTTCCGGGGCAAGGTGAAAGTAGACAAATTCAGCTATTGACTGGTTTTTTTACCGCACCCGGTTAAATTTTTGTAGCATGCAGTCGGCACAACGGTGTGCCGCGATGTGGAGACATGGATGTCTCGCCTTTCCGGAATCCCGGGGGGCGGGATTTTTTATTTTAAGGCAACTACTCACCCCCTCATCCGGCCCTTCGGGCCACCTTCCCCCAAGCGGGGAAGGAATTTTGGGGTTCCCTCTCCTCTCGGGAGAGGGCAGGGTGAGGGAGGTGAGTCGTTACTATTTCAAGGGGGATCAAACATGAAAAAAGTATTTCGCTGGGCTCCTTTGTTTTACGTTGCGCTGTTTTGGGCCGCGGGCGCACGCGCCGAAGAGGGCGCGGCAACTTTGCCGGTAAACGCCGGGGACACCGCCTGGGTGCTGGTGTCCGCCGCGCTGGTTTTGATGATGACGCCCGCGCTGGCGTTTTTTTACGGCGGCCTCGTGCGCCGGAAAAATATGCTGTCGGTCCTCATGCAGTGCTTCGCCGTCATGGGGTTGATCACCGTCCAATGGGTGCTGGTGGGCTACAGCCTGGCCTTCGGGCCCAGCCTGGGCGGGTTCATCGGAAATCTCCAGTGGGCGGGACTCGCGGGCGTCGGGCTGGCCCCCAATCCCGACTACGCCGCCACCATCCCCCACCAGGCGTTCATGATTTATCAGTGCATGTTCGCCGTCATCACCCCCGCCCTTATCCTGGGCGCGTTCGCGGAACGCATGAAGTTTTCCGGGTATGTGTTGTTCTCCCTTCTATGGTCCACGCTGGTGTACGACCCGGTGGCCCACTGGGTCTGGGGCACGGGAGGGTTCATTCGCGCCTGGGGGGCTTTGGACTTCGCGGGCGGCGCCGTGGTGCACGTGAACGCGGGCATGGCCGCCCTGGCGGCGGCCATGGTTTTGGGAAAGCGGCGGGGGTTTCCCGAGCGGCTCTC
>DYNS01000311.1 GCA_020720965.1 Anaerolinea sp.
TACCCGCCCGCCGTTAAACTAAGCGCCTCCCTGCCCCAAGCCCTTGCCCAAACCCGCTACGATGCCATTCTCTTCGCCCTCAAATCCTTCGACACCCCTGTCGCCCTCCAAACCCTCGCCCCGCTCTACGCCGCCGACCCCAACCTGCCCCCCGTCCTTTGCCTGCAAAACGGCGTAGAGAACGAACCCGCCCTCGTTGCCGCCCTCGGCGCGGAAAAGGTCATCTATGGCACAGTCACCTCTGCCGTAGGGCGCGGCGGACCCGGCGACATTACCCTGGAGAAACTGCGCGGCACGGGCATTGCCGCCGGACATCCCCTCTCTGGGGCGCTCACCCAAGCCTTCAACGATGCCCTGCTCAACTGCCAACTCTTCCCCAACCCGGCGGATATGAAATGGTCTAAACTGCTCACCAATCTGCTGGCAAACCCCGCCTCCGCCATTCTCAACCTCACCGCCGCCGAAATCTACGCCCACCCCGCCCTGTATCGGCTGGAAATTGCTCAACTGCGGGAGTGCCTGGCAGTGATGAAAGCCCAAAACATCCGCGTAGTAGACCTGCCCGGCACGCCGGTTCGCGCCCTTGCCCTGGCAGCCGCCCTTCCGCTCTGGCTCTCCAAACCCTTCCTCGCCAAAGCCGCCGGAGCCGGGCGCGGCGCAAAAATGCCCTCCTTTCATATTGACCTGTACGCCGGGCGCAAACAAAGCGAAGTGACCTTTTTACACGGCGCAGTCGTCCGCGCCGGGCAACAATACGGCATCCCCACCCCGGTTAATCAACTGCTTACCCAAACCCTGCTCGCCCTGGCAGAAGGTTCCCTGCCCCTCAATGCCTTTGACCATCAGCCGGAGAAGTTGCTGGCGAGGTTGTAGCATGTCCAAACGATTTGCCTCCCTGCCGCTTTTTGCCCTGCTCACCTGGCTCGTCCTGCTGCTGCTGGCGCAAGCCAACCCCTACCTCGCCACCCCCGGCAGAGATAACGGCTTTTTTTTGTATGCCGGGCAGCAGATTTTGCAGGGCAAGGAACTCTATACCCAAATTTGGGACCACAAAGGACCTGCCATTTTTTACCTCAACGCCTGGGGGCTGGCGCTCTTTAACGGGTACAGTTGGGGCGTATGGATTTTGGAATACCTGTTTTTGTTCGCCGCCTTGGGGGTTGGCTACCGCGCCGCCCAAAACGCCTTCGGCAAAGCGGCGGCGCTGATGGGCTTGCTGGCAGGCGCGGGGGCGCTCCATCTCGTTTTGGGCAAAGGCAACCTTACCGAAGAATACCCCCTCCTCTTCAATTTTCTCTCCCTCTTCCTCTTCGTCCGTCAGGGGCAAAAAACCGCCTCCTGGCATTTTTACGCCATCGGAGCCTTGTTTGGGCTGTCTTTCCTCTTCCGCGCCAACAACGGCGGCATCCCCCTCAGCATCGGGTTCACCGTACTAATCCTTTCCCTCCTGCGCCGTCAGTACCGCTCCGGTTTTCTGGCATTGATGGGGCTGGCGCTTGGGGCGCTGACCGTTTTTGGGCTTGCCGCCCTCTTCTTCTGGCAGCGCGGAACCTTTTCCGCTTTTTGGGAAGCCGCCTTCACTTACAACTTTTTAGACACCGAAGGAAAAACCCGCTTCACACGCGGCTTGCTTGCCGGGCTGGAAAACTTCCAACTCTTCATCTACCCTGCCGCCGCCGGGTACGCCGCCGCCCTGTGGGGAGCCTGGCAAAACCTGAGAAACCGACAAACTCAATCCGCCCTCTTTACCTGGCAGGTCTTTCTGCTGCTCGCCTTCCCGCTGGAAGTTCTTCTCAGCAGCCTTTCCGGCAAAAACTTTGTGCATTACTTCATCTGCTGGGTTCCGGCGCTCTTCTGGCTTAGTGCCTATGCCTATCACGCCCTCCATGCAGATTTATTCTCGGCGCGGGTGCGAGCCTTTTTACAAACCTCCGCCGCCCCCGCCCTGTTCTTACTCCTTACCCTGGTCTATTCCCTGCCCGTCTTGCAAGGCTACGGGCAAACTTTTTACGCCCTCGCCTTTAACCGTCAGGCAGGCATCCTCAAAATAGACCGTGTAACCGACTACCTCCGCAACCACACCGCCCCTCAGGAGCCGGTTCTCGTTTGGGGCGGCGAAGCCGGGCTAAACTTTCTCAGCGGCAGGCAATCTCCCAGCCGCTACAACCTTTTCTCCCGCCTGCTCACCCCTCACCCTCTCAACGCCCCCATCTCCGAGATTTTCCTGCAAGAAATCCTCGCCAACCCGCCGGTTGTCATTGTGGATATGTGGAAGAAAAGCCCGGATTCCATGCCCTCCCTCAACCCACAAATTCGCCAAACCCAGCCATCCGCCCGCCTGCTGGAGAAGTATCCCGCTTACCTGCAACTGCTTGCCTACCTGGAAACCCACTACACCCTGGAAACAACCATCGAAGGCGCCGACCTCTACCGCCTGAAAGAAACCCCCACCCCATGACGAATCCCTTCCGCCTCACCCAACCCGCCCCCGAAATTCAAATTCACCTGCCCGGCGAGGTCACCCTGCAAGGTCCACGCGGCGCAACCGCCGAAGAATTCCTGCGCCTGCTGCCAACCCCCGCCCCCATTGTCGGCGTTATCGTCAATAACGAGCTGCACGAACTCACCTACCCGCTTCAATCCGAAGCCCAGGTGCAGCCCCTCACCCTGGCAGATTCGGACGGAGCCAGAATTTACCGCCGCTCTCTCACCTTTTTGTTGGAAGCCGCCTTTGCCCGCCTCTTTCCGCTGGCGCATTTGCACATAGACCACTCGGTTGCCTCTGGCGGCTACTACTGCGAGGTCAAAGACCGCCCGCCCCTCTCTTCCGGCGAGCTAAAGGCGCTGGAAGCGGAAATGCGCGGCATGGTCGAGGTAAATTTGCCCTTCTCGCGCCGCGAAGCGCCCCTCGAGGAGGTATCCGCCCTGTTTCAAGCCCAGGGCTACACCGACAAAGTCCGCCTGCTCAACCATCGCCGCAAGCCCTATGTCACCATCTACCAACTCGGCGAACACGCCGACTATCATCACGGCTACATGGTTCCCTCCACCGGCTACCTGCAATGGTTTGAACTGACCCCCTCCAACGGCGGCTTCACCCTGCACTTCCCCCGCCGCCATCAGCCCACCACCCTTGCCCCGCTGGATGACTTCCCCAAACTCCTGCACACCTTCCGCCAATACGGCGACTGGCTACAACGCCTCAACATCGAATCGGTTGGCGCTCTGGACGATGCCATTCAAGCCGGGCGCAGCCGCGAGATTATCCTCGTCTCCGAGGCTCTCCACGAGCAGCACATTGCCGCCATTGCCCGCCAAATTGCAGAACAGCGTGAGCGTACCCGCCTGGTGCTCATCTCTGGTCCCTCCTCCTCCGGCAAAACCACCTTCTCGCGCCGCCTTGCCGTGCAATTGCTGGCTTTGGGGCTTTCGCCCTTCCCGCTGGAGATGGACAACTACTTTATCGACCGCGACAAAACTCCGCGAGACGAAAACGGCAACCTGGACTTTGAAACCATCCAAGCCCTAAACCTGCCCCAACTCGCCAGCCAATTAGAAAGCCTGCTGCGCGGCGAAGAAGTGCAAATGCCCCACTACAACTTTAAGACCGGGATGCAAGAACCCGGTGAAAGCATTCGCCTGCGCCCAGGGCAGCTGATTATTCTGGAAGGCATACACGGACTCAACCCTCGCCTCATCCCCGCCCCGCTGGCAGCCCAATCCTTCAAGGTCTACGCCTCCGCCCTCACTCAACTCAACCT
>DYNS01000312.1 GCA_020720965.1 Anaerolinea sp.
CCGCCTGGACGAGCAACGCGAGCAAGACCCGGCATGGTTCCAATCCAATCAGATGCTCGGCGGCGTACTCTATGTGGATTTGTTCGCCAAAGACCTGGCAGGCGTGCGAGCCAAAATTCCCTACTTTCAGGAACTCGGCTTAACCTATCTGCATCTCATGCCCCTCTTCCAAGCCCCGGAAGGCGAAAATGACGGCGGCTACGCCGTCAGCAGTTACCGCAAGGTGGAACCCGCCCTCGGCTCCATGCCGGAACTCGCCGCCCTCGCCCGCGATTTACGCGCCGCCGGCATTAGCCTGGTGGTAGATTTGGTCTTCAACCACACCTCGCACCAACACGAATGGGCGCAAAAAGCCCGCGCCGGAGAACCAGACTACCAGGACTTCTACCTCATCTTCCCCAACCGCCAAATGCCAGATGCCTACGAGCGAAACCTGCGCGAAATCTTCCCAGACGAACACCCCGGCGCTTTCACCTACTTTGAAGACGTTCTCACCTGGCGCGAAGACGGCACACCCCAAGCCGGCGCCTGGGTCTGGACGACCTTCCACTCTTATCAGTGGGACTTAAACTACGCCAACCCCGCAGTCTTCAACCGCATGGCAGAAGAAATGCTTTTCCTCGCCAACCAGGGCGTGCAAGTCATCCGCCTGGATGCCGTAGCCTTCATTTGGAAGGAAATGGGAACCAACTGCGAGAACCTGCCCCAAGCCCATACCCTCATCCGCGCCTTTAACGCCGTTGCCCGCCTCTCCTCCCCGGTGCTGGTCTTCAAATCCGAAGCCATCGTCCACCCGGACGATGTGGTGAAGTACATAGACCCGGCAGAATGTCAGTTATCTTACAACCCTTTGCTCATGGCGCTCTTGTGGAACTCCCTCGCCACCCGCAAAACCCGCCTGCTCGCCCAGGCGCTTACCTACCGCTTTGCCCTGCCAGAACAAACCGCCTGGGTCAACTACGTCCGCTGTCACGACGACATCGGCTGGACTTTCTCCGATGAAGATGCCGCCTGGCTGGGAATCAACGGCAGCGACCATCGCCGCTTCCTCAACGAGTTTTATCGCGGTCGCTTCCCCGGCAGTTTCGCACGCGGCTTACCCTTTCAGGAAAACCCCAAGACGGGTGATTGTCGCATCTCTGGCTCTTGCGCCTCGCTGGCAGGGCTGGAAAAGGCTCTGACGGAAGAAACCTCCGCCGAAGTGGAATTCGCCATCCGGCGCATTCTCATCCTCCATGGCGTTACCCTCCTCGCCGGCGGAATCCCGCTCCTGTATCTGGGAGATGAAATCGGCACCCTAAACGATTACGCCTATGAGCAAGACCCCGCCAAAGCGCGGGATAGCCGTTGGGTGCATCGCCCTTCTGCCGACTGGCAGCGTTATGCCCGCCGAACCGACCCCTCCAGTGTGGAAGGGCGGGTCTTTGGCGGCTTGCAAGCCCTGGTAGCCCTGCGGAAGACACAGCCTGCCTTTGCCGGGGGCGGTTTGCAGACCAACCTCTCGCAGAACCCTCACCTGCTGTCATTCACCCGCCAACACGCCGGGCAAACCGCCCTGGTTCTTTGCAACTTCTCCGAGCAAGAAACCTCCGTCCCCCTGCCTCCCCCTAACAAACACCAGGTCTATGGCAGCGCCGTTCAATCCGGTGCAGACCTGCTCCTCCTGCCCCTCTCCATCTCCGTTTGGGCGTAAAATATCTCTCGTGGTATTGCACTCTGCCAGAAAGACCCTTCTGGCAGAGTGTTTTTTAACCTAACTTCTCAGGTTTGTTGATTTTGAAGCCCTGCCTCAGTACAAAAAAGCCGCCTGTGCCCTGTAAGGGTATTTGGGCTGTCTAAATGAGTCGGCTTCCCTTGCACCGCCCGCCAAAGCAGGTGTAGCCGACTTTTGTGAACTGAGGCAGGGACTGCGTAGCATCCCGCCGACTCTGCCGAACTACGCCATAATAGTTGATGGCAGAGCAGCTACTTTTTAACAACATCTGGCTTTGCAGGTTGGCTTGAATGATGACTGAATGACACCACACCCCCGCCGGATAGATGATGTTTGTACGCCGGGGTTTATGACGCATTGCACTACCCGCTTTGTGCCGAAAACGTCATAATCAAATTGGCAGGAATTCCTGCTAATTTTTATCTAACTTCTCATCAAGGAGCAATGAATGCCCGCAAAAGGTTGGATTGAAGTATCTGACCAATACTGTAAAGGATGCGAACTTTGCATCAGCGCCTGCCCACAAGAAGTCATCGAGCTGGATATGAGCAGGCTTACCCCAAAGGGGTATCACCCCGCCCACCTGTATAAGGATGGCTGCACCGGATGCGCGATTTGTGCGCTCGTATGCCCGGATGCAGCCATTACTGTTTATAGGAATGTTGCCAAAATTTCCTCACATTCTGCGGTTTAGGAGAAAAAATGGCGAGAGAACTTCTCAAGGGTAATCACGCAATGGCAGAGGCGGCGGTTCGCGCCGGCTTGGAAGCCTACTTTGGCTATCCCATTACCCCGCAAACCGAACTTCTGGAACATCTTTCCCGCCGTATGCCAGAGTTGGGACGTGCCTTCGTGCAGGCAGAGTCCGAAGTCGCGGCGATTAACATGGTCTATGGCGCGGCTTGCACTGGCGTAAGGGTCATGTCCTCCTCCTCCAGCCCCGGCTTCTCGTTGATGATGGAAGGCATCTCCTACATCGCCGGGACGGAGTTGCCAGTCGTCCTCATCAACGTAATGCGCGGCGGACCGGGCTTGGGCAACATTGCCCCAGCTCAGGGAGATTACTATCAAGCCGTGTACGGCGGCGGACACGGAGACTTCAAATCGATTGTCCTTGCCCCCTCCACCGTGCAAGAAGCCATTGATATGACGGTGATGGCTTTCGACCTGGCAGAGCGTTATCGCTCCATCGTAATGATTTTGGCAGACGGCTCTCTGGGGCAGATGATGGAACCGGCCGAACTACCCGCCATGCGCCCTGTTCAACGCCAGGAATGGGATTGGGCGGTGACGGGCGCAAAGGGTCGCCCCCGCCGCATTTTATCTTCCATCTACCTGGAAGCCCAAGACGAAGAGCAAACCAACCTGCGCCTGCTGCGCCGCTGGTACGAAATTGAGCAAAACGAGGTGCGTTTTAAGGAATATTACCTGGACGATGCCGAATTTGTCGTAGTCGGCTTTGGCACTGCCGGGCGGGTTTCCCTTTCCGCCGTGCGTGCCGCCCGTCAGATGGGCATCAAGGTCGGGCTGCTGCGCCCCGTCACCCTTAGCCCCTTCCCCTTTGCCGCGCTGGAAGAACTCTCCAGCCGGGTACAACGCTTTTTGGTGGTGGAAATGAACACCGGGCAAATGCTCAGCGATGTGCTTTTGGGCGTAAAAAACCGCGTCCCGGTGGAATTCTACGGGCGACCCGGCGGGATTGTCCCCTTCTCCGATGAAGTTCTGGCGGAGATTCAACGCATTTCTACCAGCAAGGCGCAGCCGGTTTTAGACCCGCGCAAAGCCTGGCTGGAACGCATGACCACCGTTGTTACCAGATAGAGAGGCGCTTTATGGTTTCTTTGGATGTAGAAATTCTCAAGCCCGAAAATCAGGTGTATTGCCGCCCCCGCTCCTTTACCGACTTCTCCACCCATTACTGCCCCGGCTGCACCCATGGCATTGCCCACCGCCTCATCGCCGAGACTTTGGACGAAATGCACGCCCAGGAAAAAACCATTGGCGTTGCCGTGGATGGACCCATATACGGGAAGGTCGGCGAAACC
>DYNS01000622.1 GCA_020720965.1 Anaerolinea sp.
GGCGGGCTCGGCCAAGACCGGGGAGATGAGCTCGAAGCGTTTGAGGGCGATTTTTTCTCGGCTGTCTTCGTGCATGGGCTTGTTTCTCCTTCTTTCGGGGTTTTGGGATCTGCGCTGCAATTGAGCGCGGTAGATGGCCCATGTCTAACCCATTCGAAAGACGGCCGTTAGCAAAGCCGTGTACGGTGGCCGCTCAAAACCGCAGCCGCCACCGCGGGCGGTGCAGCGGTGCGGGTAAAAAAAGAGTGGCAACGCAAAAACAACCAGCTGGTTTTGATGGCCGGCGCAGGTTTTCGAGGTCTTTGTCGTCCGTGTGGATGGCCAAACGGCTAAGGGCGGATCGTGTCCGCCTTCTGACGGCGGCCTTGAGAGGGGCGGCCCAGCAAAAACAGCCGGCAGCTTAAACTGTAGCGGTTGACGAGCCCTTGAAGCACAGGCCCCCAGCGGGTCTGTGGCTGGCAGTGCAAACACGTAAAATAGCCGGCGGCTTGCTCCCAGGCGCCCGTATGATGCGCGATGTGGATCTCGATCAGGTTGTAAAAGCCGCTCAAGAGCGCGTGAGCGCGCCGGAAGCCGAGCACCACCATCGCCAGCCACGTGGCAATCAACCACGGGGTGAGCAGACTCTCGGGGTCCACCGCCAGCGTGGCGCCATGGTAGCCCTTTTGCCCCCGTTGGCGGCACTGAAGGCCTAAAAGCAAAGCGCCGATCACGGCATTGACGGTGTACTGATGGTAGGGAATCAACTGGGTCGGCAACGCCGAGAACGTCCGCAGCCGGCTGCGGCACACAAACCGCGCAATCGGAATGCGCTCTTTCTTGAACTCCGGGAACAAGTCCGTGGCATAGCGCCAGTAGGGAGGAATCGATCGATAGCAACTGGGCTTGCCGCAAATCGGACAGTTCGGCCCAAGGAAGGAGCAAAAATTAATCTTGCCGGAAAGAAAAGACTGCTTGTATTCCCAAACGGTCTCAAATGTGTTAGGAAAGGGAAGCTGAATCTTTCAGCGCCTTGCCCGCGAGGAGGCAGGCTTCGGGCGGCTCAAACCTTTTGCACTGCCTCCTTGCGGGACTTGGTTATTTTAC
>DYNS01000313.1 GCA_020720965.1 Anaerolinea sp.
CTGCCCCGCTCTGCATCGTTAAGGATTCGGTAAACATCATCAAATTCGATTTTCTTTTCCAGGCGTTCCTTATCCAGCCGGAACTGGTCGAAATACCCCAGTGCGTCTTCGGGCGGACCAAAGAAAGCCAGGTAACCGCCGCGTGTCATGATGATGACCTTATCGCACAGGATGACGTTTTTAGTGGCGTGGGTGACGATAAAAATGGTGCGTCCCTGGTCTGCCAAACGACGCAGGAGTTTCATCATGTCGTACTCCGTGCCAGGGTCGAGTCCGCTGGTGGGTTCGTCGAGGAAAAACAGGCGAGGTTTGGTAAGCAGTTCAACCCCAATCGAGACCCGTTTGAGTTGCCCACCAGAAAGGCGGGAGATGGGCAGGGAGCGGCGCTCCGTCAACCCCAGTTCTGACAGGGTTTCATCAATGGCGGCTTTTCGTTCCGCCGGGGTGGTATCGGGAGGCATCCGCAGTTGAGCGGCGTAATCCAGGGCTTGTTCCGGGGTCAATTCCAGATGAACGATGTCTTTTTGCGGCACATAGCCAATATCGTTGCGGAACATGTCGTAGTTACGGTAGAAATCCACCCCATTGACGAGCACCTGCCCGGAAGTCGCCCGGCGAAAACCATTAAGTGCATCTAGCAGGGTCGTTTTCCCGGCTCCACTGGTGCCAACGATGGCGACAAACTCATCCGCGCCAATGGACAGGCTGATTTCTTGGAGCAGGTTGGTTTTTGGGTTAACCTGCTTGTTCAAATTCAGCGCTTCGATGGTGATGCCAGAATCCGCCTTGCCGCGCAGTTCCACCCCGGTAAAGAGAAATTCGTAAGGACCAATTTTGATTTTGTCGTTGGGTTTGATGAGGGTCGGTTCCTCTATCGCCTGCCCGTTGATGTAAACCCCGTTGGCAGAATGCAAATCCGTTACCCGGAAGCGGGTTCCCATCCGCTCAATCACCGCATGATAACGGCTGACAGTGGGATGCTCCAGCACGACCCCGTTTTCCGGGTCGCGCCCAATCACAATCCGGTCGTCCTGGTCGCTAAATTTGAGGGGGAAGTCGTGCCATTCCACGCCAATCTCTGCCCCTGCCATAAAGAGAGTGCCAGCCGGGGCGGGTTGGCTCTGCGCCGGGGAGGATGCTTTGAGGGGGCTGGTTTCGCCCGTTTCGCGCAGTTCAAAGAGGAAATCTTCTATTGAAAAACTTTCCCCCGCCAAAAGGGGGACTTTCTGGTTAGGCGCAATTCGCTCGCCGTTTCTGATAACCCCATTGCGCGAGCCTGCATCCAGCAAATAAACGCGGTTTTGCTCCAGGCTGAGGGTGGCGTGATGCCGCGAAACGGTCTGCGAGTTGAGGCGTAGCTGGGCATCCTCCCCGCGCCCAATGCTCAGGCTCGGAGAATCTAATCGGGTCTCCTGCCACGCACCCTCGCCCTGCCGCCAGACCAGTTTGTAAACAGCCTGATGACCTTCGATTTGTAACTGCACCTGAAGGCTGAAATCGCCCAGGCTGATAACCTGCCCACTTTCAACGGCTACACGCTCACGGGGGAGAAGAGGCATCCCGTTCACCTGAGTTCCGTTGGCGGAACCCAAATCCATCAGCGTCACCGCGCCCTGACGAAGTTCCAGTTGGGCGTGCCGTCTCGAAATAAGGGCATCCTTGAGCAGGATGGCACACTCATCCACCCTGCCGAGGGTGTATTCGCCATCCGTCAGGGTCAGCGTTCGCTCCGGCTGCTCCGGGTTGGATATTTTTATTTGATATTTCCAGTTTTTCTCCACGGCATTTTCCTCCAATTCAAACCACGAGCGGAACGAGTTATTGGTTTTATTGTAGCAACTCACAGGGCTTTGTGGGCATTTTCCGAAAAATCTGCCAGAAAGCCCGAAGCCAACAGGTAACGGACGTAGGTTTTCACCAGGTCGGCATTCACCGGAGGGCAGGCAATGCCGCTGCCCACCAGGGCTTGCAGGGTATTCCGGCAATCCACCTGCTGTTCCAACTGTTCCGGTCTGTCGCTGGAGAAGAAGGGCAGCATGGGCAAGAGCTCGTTGGGAATGCCGTTTTGAAACTGCTCCAACAGGGCGGAATACCAGTCGCGGTACGAAACTTCCTGCAAGCCGGAGGCAACCGAGCCGCCCCAGCGCACAATCTGATGCAAGGGCGTGGTTTGCGGGTTGGTGAGGTGATAGGTTTTGCCGAGATTCTCCGGGTTTTGGGAGAGGTGAACAATTGCCCGGCTGACGTAATCCACCGGGACGAGGTTCAGTTCCCGGTTTTGGTCGGGGTACAAACCCAACTGCAAACTGCCCTTCACCAGACGGCTGGTCAAATCCTGATGGTTGGTGACTCCCGTTTGGCTGTGACCGCTAATCAGTCCGGGGCGATAGATGGCGCAGGGCAGCCCTCGCCCCTGCGCCTGACGGATGAGTTCCTCCGCCACCCATTTGGTCTGCATGTACCCGCCGCGCAGGTTTTGCGGCTCTGGCAAATCGTCTTCGCGCAGGGGAGCCTGCCGACTTTGACCGGCGGCATAAAAAACGGCAATGGTGGAGATGTAATGCACCGGCTTGGTCTGAACCTGGCAAGCCAGGCGCAAAATCTCCTGCACGCTGTGGACGTTGACAGATTGCAAGGCAGCATAAGGCTGCAACAGGTTGAGCGCCGCGCCGTTATGGTAGATGACCTCCGCCTCGGCGGCGAGCTGCTCCCACTGACCCTCGCTCAAACCGAGGCGGGGCTGGGTCTGGTCGCCCAACACGGGCAGGATACGCGCCTGCTGCGCCTCGTCCCAGATGCCGTAATGCGATAAATTCTCCCGCAGGCGTTGGGCGGCAGCCTCCACACTTTCGGCACGCACCAGGCAGTAGATTCGCGCCGGGGTGCGCTGCAACAGGTCGGAAAGCAGGAAAGCGCCCAGGAAACCAGTCGCCCCGGTGAGGAAAATTGCCTGGGGAGGTGTAGCCAGATGGGGGGCGGCTGCGGGCGGAAAAATATCCGGGGCGAGTTGGGCTTGGGCGGGCAAATCCAGTTCGGCTTCTGCCTGGTCGAGAATCCCCATGCGGGCGGGGGGCTGTTCGGGTTTGGAATCGGCGGCTGCCACGATTTTTTCCAAAATGACCGCCGCAACCGCCTGCAAGGTGGAACTGCTGAGGACATCGCTGACTGCCAGGGACAGGTTGAGCTGCTTGTCGATGGAGGCAATCAGTTCGATGGACATGAGCGAATCCAGCCCCAGGCTGGAAAGGGAGATGGTCGGGTCGATTTTGGCTTCGTCCGTGCCCAAAACCTCCGCCACACTCCGTAGGAGAAACTTTTCCACCAGCGCCAGGCGCTCGGAGAGGCTGGCAGCCAGGATTTTGGCGGTCAATTCGGCATCTGCCTGGCTGGATTTTTCCTGCCGGGCGAGGGCATTGAAGACGCTGGAGTGAATGGAAGCCAGGTAAGTCCCCAACTGCCGCCAGTCCACCGCCGCCACCGCTACCTGCCCGCCATCCAGGGGCAGGAGTTGCGCGAGGGTTTGCAAGGCGGCGGGGATAGGCAGGGGCTGGATGCCGACCGTTTGCAGGTAGCCCGCCATTTCGGGGTGACGCTCCATGAAACCCGCCCCGCTTAAAATCCCCCAGTTGAGGGTCAGCGCCGGTAAGCCCTGCGCCCGGCGATAATACGCCAGAGCATCCAAAAAGGCATTGCCTGCGCTGTAGTTGGCTTGCTTGGTTGTCCCAATAACGCTGGAGAGAGAAGAAA